>JBFKMA010000154.1:0-6059 GCA_041630175.1 Albidovulum sp. | reverse complement strand
CCGGAAACGCTCGGGCGCATGTACGGGCCGAAGCTCGAGGCGGTGATCGCCGACGGGCGCCCGGCCACGCAGATGCCTGCCTTCAGCGAGCTTCTGGCTACCGACGAGATCGCCGCCATCGCTGGCTGGCTCGAGACGCCGCTCGCCGAGACGCCGGGCTGGACCGCCGAGGACGCGACAGCCAGCCGCGAGATGTCGCCCGACTACATGCCCGCCGAAAGACCGGTCTTCGCCGCCGACCCGATGAACATCACGCTCGTGGTCGAGACCGGGGATCACCATGTCAGCGTGCTCGACGGAGACACGTTCGAGATTCTCGACCGCTTCGCCACGCCCTTCGCCGTGCATGGCGGGCCGAAATTCTCGCCCGACGGGCGCTACGTTTTCGTCATGTCGCGCGACGGCTGGGTGCAGAAATACGACATCTGGTCGCTTCAGGTCGTGGGGCAGGTGCGCGCCGGGCTGAACAGCCGCAACATCGCCATGAGCCATGACGGCAAGTGGCTGGCCGTCGCCAATTACCTGCCGCGCACCCTCACGATCCTCTCGACCGAGAACCTGGGCGTCGCCCATGTCCGCGAGGTCATCGCCCGCGACGGCGCGCCGAGCCGGGTTTCGGCGGTCTACCAGGCCCCCAATCGCCACAGCTTCATCCTCGCCCTGAAGGATGCGCCGGAGATATGGGAAGTGGCCACCGACCCAGAGGCCGGGCCCTATCACGACGGTTTCGTGCACAGTTTCGAGCAAGGGATGGAGGAAAGCCTCGGGGCGGAAAAGGGCCTTTTCGCGCGGCGCCGGATCGTGATCGAGGAACCGCTCGACGACTTCTTCTTCTCGCCCGATTACCGCAACCTGATCGGCGCGAACCGCGAAGGCGACCGCGGCGTGGTGGTGAACCTCGACGTGGGCCGCGCCATTGCCGATCTGCCGCTGCCGGGGATGCCGCATCTCGGATCGGGGATCACCTGGGACAGCGGCGGGAGGCAGGTCATGGCCACGCCGCACCTGAAGGAGGGCGTGCTGTCGGTGATCGACATCGACAAGTGGTCGCTGGTCAAGCGGATCGAGACGGCCGGGCCGGGCTTCTTCCTGCGCAGCCATGAGAACTCGCCCCATGTCTGGGCCGATGTCTTCTTCGGCCCGAACAAGGACAAGATGCATATCATCGACAAGGAAAGCCTTGAAATCGTAGCCACGCTGGACCCCGCGCCGGGCAGGACCGTGGCCCACGTCGAATTCACGAAGAACGGCAGCCACGCGCTGGTCTCCATCTGGGAGGATGACGGCGCGGTCATCGTCTATGACGCGAAGACGCTGCAGGAGATCAAGCGCCTGCCGATGCGGAAACCTTCGGGGAAATACAATGTCTGGAACAAGATCACCTTCTCTGACGGGACAAGCCACTGATCCGCGCCGCGAAGGGCGCTGGCCGGTCTGGAAGCTCGGGGTGCTGCTTTACCCGTTCTCCGCCGCGGCGGTGGCGATCAACCTCTTTCTCCTCTCGCTGATGTGGCAGGCGCTCGGCTGGCCGGCGCTGCCGCCCCTGACGGCGATCTGGCTTTCGCTCGGCCTCGGCGTTCCCGCGACATGGGCGGCGGGGTGGTGGGTGCGCCACCTGATCGACGAGGCCGAGGGCTGGTGACGGCTGCGCGGCGCGGCCGTCCTCATCCGTTGGACGGCGCGTGCGGTCCGGGCAGGAGGAAGGCCGCCGCGCCATAAAGCGCCGCGCCGATCAGCAGGGTCGTCGGGATCCCGAAATTCATCGAGATCAGGGTGGCGGCCGCGGCGCTGACCACCGAGGCCGAGCCGTTCAGCCCCCAGGCCCAGGGAACGAAATCGGCATCCGCCCGCCCGATCCGCTCGAGCCCGAGCGGGAACGGCATCCCCATGAAGAAGGCGAGCGGCGCGATCAGCCCGAGCGCGGCGAGCACCCTGAGTGCCGCCGGCAGGCCGGCAAGGGCCGCGAAGATCTCCGGCAGCAGAGCCAGGTAGATCAGCGTCAGCGCGACTATCGCGCCGCAGGCGACGATGAGCGGCGAAAGCCGCCCCGCCAGCCGGTGCTCAAGCGGTGCCGAGGCGGCCGCACCCAGTCCCGCGAAGACCAGGAACCCGGTCAGCACGACCGAGACCGCGTAAAGCGGGTGGCCGAGGAACAGCACGAAGCGCTGGATCCAGGCGATCTCGATGAACAGGAAGGCGAGCCCGAGCGCGGTGAAGTAAAGGCCGAACCGCCAGGCCGAGGCGCGGCTCACCCGTCCGGCGAGCCGCCCGCGCAGCGGCAGGAGCACCAGCGCCGCGCCGAGAACCAGCGCCTGCACCAGCGTCGCGGTGACGATCGGCTCGCCGAGTTCGATCAGCGCCGCCCCGCCCGTCGGTCCGAGCGCCACGAGTTCCGGCAGCGCCCGCCAGCGGAACACGTCATGGAAATACGGGCGGGCGTCGGTGGCCGCGCCGATGTCGAACTTGTAGCGGGCCACGAAGCTGTCGCGCGCGGGGCCGAGAAGCGCGCGGAACCCGTCATGGAAGACCGGCTCGGCGAGCCGGATGCGAAGGTTGGCCTCGGTCCGCGCCATGCCGGGATAATGCACGAGGTCGAAGCCGCGGGTCTCGGCGAACGCCTTCGCCGCTGCGATGTCGGCGGGTCCGACCGCTCCGCGTTTCGCGAATATGCTCAAGCTGGTCAGGCTGCGGATCGCGAGGATATGGCGCGCGGGGTCGGCGACGCCCTCGGCCCGAAGCGCCGCGTCGAGGGTCGCGATCAGCTTGAACGCGATGCGGGGCGGCAGGTCGGTCTCGGCGGTGGCGCTCAGCCAGCCGCCCGGACGGAGCCGGGCATGGGCGCTGGACAGGCCCTCGGCGGTGAACAGGAAGTCCTCGTTCAGCCCGCGCGCCGGGGCGGCGGCGACCGGCGGCAGCCGGATCAGGTTCCACTCGCGCCGCGCCGCGGTGAGGAAGCGTCGCGGGTCCGCCAGCGTAACTTGCGGTTCCGCCGAGCCGAGCGGTGGCGGGGTGGCCGCGAATGCCTCCGCCATTAACTCCAGCATCTGCGGATTGCCGTCCACGGCGTCGATCCGGCCCGCACGCTGCATGATCGCCTGAAGGACGGCCTGCCCGCCGCCGGCCTCCAGCACCAGCACCTCGGGCCGGCGCGTCAGGCGATAGGCCAGCGCCTCCGGGACGTGGTCGAGATAGGCGAGGGCGGCGACATCGCCGCCCCACAGGTCGATCGCCTCCGCGAAGCTTCCGTTGGCAAAGACCCCAAGCTGCGCAGGCGGCAGCGCCGGTGCGGTCAGGCTGAGGCCCGGCGCGTGGCGGAACGGGACGCTGGGGCTCTCGACCAAGGAGAGGAGCGCGAGCGGACCCGAGCGGGTCTCCACCAGCCGCGCATCGCGCACGGCGAGCGCCTGGGTCAGGCCCTTGAACTCCGAGAGGCGGAGTTCGGTCCAGTGCGCAGGGGCGTTCGCCCAGCCGCCGGCCGCGAGCGCGGCGAGCAAGGCCGGCAGCACCGCGAGGCGGCGCGGCGCCGCGAGCAGCGCCGCGGTGAAGCCGAGCGCACCGACGAGTCCGAGGCACGCCACCGGCGGCAGCACGAAGAGCGCCCCGACGATGCCGAGCGCGCCCGCGCCCGAGCCGAGCAGGTTCCACAGATAGACGCGGCCGGCCCGCGCCCCCGGCGCGCGGAACGCGAGGCCGACACAGGATGCCCCGGCGGTGAAGGGCACGAGGAGAAGCGCGTAGATCAGCGCGAGGAACAGAAGTCCGGCCGGCGCCCAGACCACTTCGAGCGCGTTGAACGGCACCTGCTGGGCCAGGAGGAAGGCGCCGGGGGCGGCAAGGGCGAAGACGGTTGCGGAGGCGGTGAAGAGCGTGCGGGGGATGCGCTCGGCCGGGTCGCGCAGGAGCACGATCAGCGTACCGGAGACGCCGAAGCCGAGAAGCGCCACGCTGATCGCCATGAAGGCGAAGTGGTGCCACTGGACGATGGCGAAGAGCCGCACCAGAAGCACCTCGTAGGCCAGGATCGCTGCGGAAATCACCGCGATCGCGACGGGCGGGATCATTCCGCGGCGCGCCGGAACGGCACGAAGCGCACCGGCAGGATCTGGCGGCTATGGACCTCGCCGGCCTTCGTCTTCTCGACGAGGATGAGGAACTGCGTGGCGAAGGGCCGCCCGACCGGGATCACCATGCGGCCGCCCGGCTTCAGCTGCGCGACCAAGGGCGGCGGCACGTGATCGGCCGCGGCGGTCACGACGATGCCGTCGAACGGCCCGCAATCCGGCCAGCCGTGATAGCCGTCGGCGATCCGCACCGTGACATTGCGGTAGCCGAGACGCGCCAGCCGCGCCGCCGCCGCCGCGCCGAGCGCGGGAATGATCTCGATGCTGCAGACCCGCTCCACGAGCGGCGACAGCACCGCCGCCTGGTAGCCCGAGCCGGTGCCGATCTCGAGCACCGTGTCATCCGGTTCCGGCGCCAGAAGATCGGTCATCAGCGCGACGATGAAGGGCTGCGAAATGGTCTGGCCGTGGCCGATGGACAATGGCCGGTCCGCATAGGCCCGCGCGCGGTGGCGATCCGGCACGAAGAGGTGGCGCTCGACGCGGCGCATCACGTCCAGCACCCGCGGCGAAAGTCGCCCGCCTTCCAGGCTGCCGGCCGTGTAGCGCGCATGGTCCTCGATGGTGCGGACCATCTCGGTGCGCGCGGCCACATCCCACGTCTGCGCCCGCACTGTCTGCAAGGGCAGGGTACAGGCAAGGGCGATCGCCACGCCGCGCATCGCCTTGCCGGGATATCGGGTCATGTCGAACCACATCGGGCGCAACCGGTCCTCGTGCGTTGAGCCTGCACCATCCGGCCTGGCAAGTATAGCACGCCGGTGCGGCGGCGGGTCTCATGCCAGCGGATAGCTGGCGAGGATCGCGTGCATGGGAACGCTCTCGGTCAGGTTCGAGCGGTAGAGGTGGAACGCATCGACCGGGAATTCCAGCGCGGGGTAGTCGGACCGTCCCGCCGCGAAGCCGCGCAGGTGCCGGCGATCCTCGCCCGAGAGCGCCGGGCTGAACCGCGCCAGGGTCACATGCGGCCTGAAACGGCGCTGCGGCATCGCGAGGCCGGCCCGGCGCACCGCGGCGCAGACCTTCTCGTGCAGCTCCAGCAGTTCGGGCTCCGGTGTGACACTTGCCGCCAGCACGCGCGGGCGGCTCCCGGCCAGGATTTCGAGGCCGGCAAGCCGCGTCCGGAAGGCCGGGGCGCGGATGGCGGCGAGCGTGGCGCGCAACCCGGCGATCTCGGCCTCGGGGCGGTCGCCGAGGAAGACCAGCGTGAGATGCAGATCTTGGAGCCCGACCGGGCACCCCGCCGGGAGCCGATCCTGCAACATCCGGAGATGCGAGACGGCGGGCTCGGCCATCTCGATGCCGACGAAGGCGCGGATCATGGCGGCCGGTCCCCGGAGGCTGTCAGTGCCCGCCCCGCTCACGCCGACTCGTCACCGCGCCGTTTCGGCAGGAGATCCACCGGCAGCGGAAAGATGACGGTCGAGGTCCGCTCGCTCGAGATATCGGTCAGCGCGTTGAAATAGCGCAACTGCATCGCGTTCGGCTGGGTGGCCAGGATCTTGCCCGCCTCGACGAGCTTCGTCGCCGCCTGGAACTCGCCCTGGGCATTGATCACCCGCGCGCGGCGCAGCCGTTCCGCCTCGGCCTGCTTGGCGATCGCGCGGATCATGCTTTCGTCGATATCCACATGCTTGATCTCGACATTGGCGACCTTGATGCCCCAGGCGTCGGTCTGCCGGTCGAGGATCTCCTGGATGTCGACGTTGAGCTTGTCGCGCTCGGCCAGCATCTCGTCGAGTTCGTGCTTGCCGAGCACCGAACGCAGGGTGGTCTGGGCGAGCTGGCTCACCGCGACGGCATAATCGGCGACGTTGATGATCGCGCGTTCTGCATCGACGATGCGGAAATAGATCACCGCATTGACCTTCACCGAGACGTTGTCGCGCGAGATCACGTCCTGGGTCGGCACGTCCTCCACGAAGGTGCGCAGGTCGG
>JBFKMA010000153.1:0-6068 GCA_041630175.1 Albidovulum sp. | reverse complement strand
CCGATCCCATCCCCGGCAGCGCCGAGATGAAGCCTTCGACCACGCGCCTCAGCCGCGGCGTCACCGACACGACCCGCAGCACCCGGAGGATCCTGAGCAACCTGAGCACCGCGAAGCCCTGCGCGGCCGGCGCGAGTGCCACCGCGACGATGGCGAAGTCGAAGAGATTCCAGCCGTTGCGGAAGAACCGGCCGCCCCTGGCATAGAGCTTCGCGCCGATCTCGGCGACGAAGACCGCGAGGCAGGCGCTGTCGAGCGCCATCAGGAGCCCGCCCGCCTGCGCCATCGCGGTCTCGGAGGTCTCGAGCCCGAGCACGACGGCGTTGAACAGGATCACGCCGATGATCGCATTGCGCACCGCCGCCCTGTCGAGAAATTCCGAAACCCTGTCGCGCAAGTCCATTCTGACGTCCCTCGTCCGGTTCGCCAGTCATATGGATCGCCGAACGCGCACCGGCAAGGGGCCGGAGCGCGCGCGGGGGCAGGGTTCAGGCAAGGAACCGCCGCACCGCCCGGCCGACGACCGGAGCGGCGCAGAGCTTAGGTCGGGCGAGGACGGAACTCAGACCTCGTGGCCGCGCTCGATTCTCAGGTATTCCCGCAGCTTGGCATCCTTGTTGCGCTCCACCGGGCGTTGCTGAAGCTTCTTGGCGGCGGGGTGCGAGCCTTCTTCGCCTTGGGTCTTCTCGACCTCGACGTAGTGCTTCAGTCGGCCACCCTCCGGCGATTTGCGACGGTCGACGATATGCCGGCTCATCCTCTCCTCCTTCGGTTTACGCTGGTTCACGCGTTTGCCCCTCCAAGATGAGGCCGAATCGGACCAAAAGCTACCCCTGCAAGCGCGAAGGCCCGGGGGAGGCCCTCACCCGGCGAGCCGCGCCACCGCCCAGCGCGCCGCATCGGCGACGGCGGGATCGGCGTCGTCGGCAAGGCCCGCGGCCACCGGCCCGAGCGACGGCAGCCCGGAATTTCCGATTGCATAGAGGACGTTGCGCACGAACCGGTCGCGCCCGATCCGCTTGATCGGAGAACCCGAGAACCGCGTCCGGAACCCCGCATCGTCGAGCGTGGCGAGCTCCGCCAGCTCCGGCGCCCCGACCCGCGCCTGGTAGCCGATCTCCTGCGCGGCCCGCGCGAACTTGTTCCACGGGCAGACCGCCAGGCAATCGTCGCAGCCATAGATCCGGTTGCCCATCAGGCCGCGCAGCTCCTCGTCCACCGGCCCCCTGTGCTCGATCGTCAGATACGAGATGCAGCGCCGCGCGTCGATCTGGTAGGGTGCCGGGAACGCCTTCGTCGGGCAGATGTCGAGACAGGCCCGGCACGAGCCGCAGTGATCGCTCTCGGCCAGGTCCTTCGGCAGGTCGAGCGTGGTGAAGATCGCGCCGAGGAAGAACCAGTTGCCGAGCTCTCGGCTGAGAAGGTTGGTGTGCTTGCCCTGCCAGCCGATCCCGGCGGCCTGGGCCAGGGGCTTCTCCATCACCGGCGCGGTGTCGACGAAGACCTTGATCTCGGGCGCCGGCCCCGCCTGCGCCGCCGCCTCGATCAGCCAGCGCCCGAGCCGCTTCAGCCGCTTCTTGACGAGGTCGTGGTAATCCCGGCCCTGGGCATAGGAACTGACCGCCGCCCGCTCCGGCTGCCGCAGAACCGCCAGCGGATCGCCCTCGGGCGTGTAGAGCTCGGCCAGCATGATCACCGTCCTCGCCTCGGGCCAGAGTGCTGCGGGATCGCCGCGCCAGCCCATGCGCTCCTCCATCCAGCCCATCTGCCCGTGCCGCCCCTCCACGACGAAGGCCTGGAGCCGCCGCGCCGCCTGCGGGATCGCGTCGGGCGCGCAGAACCCCGCGGCCGCGAAACCCTCGTCCCGCGCGCGTTCGCCAATCCGCGCCTTCATCTGCGACAGATCCAAACCCAGCCCTTCCACTTGGCTCAAATATCCCGGGGGTCCGGGGGCAGCGCCCCCGGCTCCGCGGTTCGGCTCAGAAATCCAGGTCCGCGTAATGCGGCGGCGGCGGGAAGCCCGGCACCTGGTCGGCCAGAAGCGAGCGGAACGAGGGCCGCGACTTGATCTTCGCATACCATTCCCGGACGTTCTGGCTGCGGTTCCAGTCGACGTCCGAAATGTAGTCGAGACTCGACAGATGCGCCGCCGCCGCGAAATCGGCGAGCGTCATCTCGTTCCCGGCCAGCCAGCGCCGCTGATCCAGCAGCCAGCTCAGATAGTCGAGGTGATACTTGATCCGCGTCGCCCCGGACTTGACGTTCTTCGATTCGGGATACTGCCCCATGACCTTCTTGTTGACCCGCTCGTAGAGCAGCTTCGAGGTCACTTCGTTGTGGAACTTGTCGTCGAACCAGGCGCAGAGCCGGCGCACCTCGTAGCGGGTCTCGGCATCCTTCGGCATCAGCCGCGGCTCGGGGATCGTCTCGTCGAGATATTCGCAGATCGCCTGGCTTTCCGACATCACCCGCCCGTCGAGCCGGATCACCGGCACCTTGCCGGCCGGGTTGCGGCGCAGGAAGTCCGAACCCTGCTCCCAGTAGCGCTCCTCGACAAGCTCCACCTCGACCTTCTTCTCGGCGAGCGTCAGCCGCACCTTGCGGCAGAAGGGCGAGAGCGGGACGTGGTAAAGACGGGTCATCGGCAATGGCTCTTTCGGGGGTCGGCTCTGGTGATAGCGGCGGCGCCCGCCCGGTTCAATCCTCGAAACAATCCGCACGGCCATCGGCGCGGATCGTCGCCGCCCCGTCGGTGATGGCGCGGGCGCGCTTGCGCAGGTATCCGCTCGGCCGGGCCGGGTTGCGGCCCTTCGGATCGGGCAGGGCGGCCGCGATCAGCGCCGCCTGGCCCTGGCTCAGCTCGGCCGCGCCGACGCCGAAATAGCGCTCCGCCGCCGCCTCCGCGCCGAAAGTGCCGATCCCGGTCTCGGCGACGTTGAGATAGACCTCGACGATGCGCCGCTTGGTCCAGACCAGCTCCACCACCGGTGTCAGCAGCGCCTCGAGCGCCTTTCTGGGCCAGCTCCGCCCCTGCCAGAGAAAGACGTTCTTCACCACCTGCTGGCTGAGCGTCGACGCGCCTCGGCCCGAGCCCTCGTCAAGCGCGGCGCGGATCGCGCGCATGTCGAAGCCCCAGTGCAGGCAGAAATTCGCATCCTCCGCCGCGACCACGGCGCGCGCCAGGCCCGGCGCCATATCCTCGAGATCGACCCAGTCGCGGTTGAGGCCGCCCTGGCGCCAGCTTTCGGCGATCATGTAGGGCGTCATCACCGGGTTGACGAAGGTGAACAGCACGATGAGCAGCAGGAGGCCGCCGGCCACCGCCGCGAGGCCGCGCCCGGCCCAGCGCAGCGCGCGCCGCCGAAGGCCGTGCGACGGCGCCGCCGCGGCCTTCTTCTTCGCCTTTGATCTGGTGGTCCTGCCCTTCGCCATCGCGCGGAGCATAGCCACGGTCCGGCCTCCGGGGTCAAGGCTTGCGCATGAGCTTTTCCGCGCCCGTGATCAGGCTGCCAGCAGCCGCGCCTCGCGCCCGGTCACGACGCGGCGCGCGGTGGGCATCAGGCGGCCCTTCGCGCGGGCGGCGAATTCCGGAAAGATCGCCTCGATCTCCGCCCGCAGCGCGCGGTCGCGCTCCAGAAGCATGCTGTCGGGATGGAAGCTCTCGCTCGGCGCGCCCTCGGAGAAGACGATCTCGTGCCGGTCGAACAGGAGGTGCAGGTATTCCACCTCGGCCACCGGGCACCGTGCGATGCCGGGCTTGCCGATGAGATGCGTGGCCGCGACCAGCACCTCCACTTCGCCGAAATACAGCTCGGCCATCCAGCCCGACAGGAGCATGCGGTGCTGCGGCGAAACCATGAGCGTCCGCGCATTGCCGAGCGCGCCGGCCTCGATCCGCACCGGCGCGAAATCGCCTGTGCCCGGAACCGCCCGCCGCCCGATCCAGCGCACGGTTTGCGGGCCGTGGTCGAGCGTCTCGACGAGGTCATCGACCGCGATCTCCTCGACCGGCACCGCGCCGCCCGGAACGCGGATCAGCGTGCCGGCGACGAAGCAGGGCGGGACCGGGTAGGGCTCGGTCGGCCCCGGATCGAGATCGCTTGTCCGGAGTTGCGTATTGCCGTTCTGCAGGTCGGGCAGCCCGTCGCCATCGGCATTCATGTCGATCGCGAAGGTGCGGAACGTGCCGTCGCCCATGTCGACCCGGATGAACCCGGCATGCTGCTGGTCGTCGCCCCGCACATCGGCATAGCCGAGGAACCGGTAGCTCAGCAGCGTCGTCCCGCCGTCGAGCGAGACATATTCGCCGGTCTGCACGGCACCGAGGCGGTTGTCGACATCGATGAAGGTCAGATCGGTGTGGGCGCCGGTGACGATATTGATTTCTTTGCCACTGACGTACGGATCGCCGTTCACGTCCTGGGCGGTCAGAGAGAAGGTCGCCATCGCTGGCCTCCGAAAACAGGTTCACAAATACACGCACCGGGAACCCTTAATATGGATCCCTTCGAATTCACCCTTTACGCGAAAAACGGATAAAAATGTGACGGCATTCCGGAAACAGTCCGTTTCCGGTTTCCGTGATGTCTGCAGGACACGAAGCGGCCGGGCGATCAGCCCGGCCGTCGCGAATCTCCCGGGGGCGTCACTCCGCCGGAACCGCCTTGGTTTCGGCGCTCAGCGGGTGCGGCAGGTGCACCAGCATCTCCTTCGGGCAGACCTGGACGAAGTTCGCCCGCTCCGCCTCCCAGTGCTGCAGGATGCGCGTCGCCTTGGCGCTGCCGGTCTCGGCCGCATGGCGCTCGACCAGGCCCTTCAGCTCGGCCTCCCAGTGCGGGTGGCTGACCGCGCCGGTGACCAGCGTCTCGAGGTTCATCAGCGCCTCGGCATTGCCCTCGGGGTCGTAGACATAGGCCATGCCGCCGGTCATGCCGGCGCCGAAATTGGCGCCGATCCGGCCGAGGATCACCGCGACGCCGCCGGTCATGTACTCGCACCCGTTCGAGCCGCAGCCCTCGATCACCACCCTGGCGCCCGAGTTCCGGACCGCGAAGCGCTCGCCCGCGCGGCCGGAGGCGAAAAGGTAGCCGTCGGTCGCGCCGTAAAGCACGGTGTTGCCGATGATCGTGTTCTCCGACGCCTCCAGGGGCGAGACCATCGGCGGCCGCACGACGATGAGACCGCCCGACAGCCCCTTGCCCACGTAGTCGTTGGCATCGCCCGACACTTCGAGCTTCAGCCCCGGCGCCGCGAAGGCGCCCAAGGACTGGCCGCAGGAGCCGGTGAGCTTCACCGTCAGGTGATCCGGCTGCAGCGAATTGCGCATGCCGAAATTCCGCACGATCAGCGACGAGGCCCGCGTCCCGATGGTGCGGTGGGTGTTCCGCACGGCATAGGAGAGCTGCATCTTCTCGCCGTCCTCGAAGAAGCGCTGCGCGTCGCGGATGATCTCGGCGTCGATCGTGTCGGGCACCGCGTTCCTGGGCTTCGAGCGGTCGTAGACGATCCGGTCCGCGCCATCGACGGTGATCAGGAGCGGATTGAGGTCGAGATCGTCGAGATGCGCCGAGCCGCGGCTGACCTGGCTGAGGAGGTCGGCGCGTCCGATCACCTCGTCGAGGCTCCGCGCGCCGATCTGGCTCAGGATCTCGCGCACTTCCTGGGCGTAGAAGGTGATGAGGTTCACCACCTTGTCGGCCGATCCGGTGAACTTGGCGCGCAGCCGCTCGTCCTGGGTGCAGACCCCGACCGGGCAGGTGTTCGACTGGCACTGGCGCACCATGATGCAGCCCATGGCAATGAGCGCGGCGGTGCCGATGCCGTATTCCTCGGCCCCCATCATCGCCGCGATCACGATGTCGCGCCCGGTCCTGAGCCCGCCATCGGTGCGCAGGGTGATGCGGCTTCTGAGGTCGTTCAGTGCCAGCACCTGATGCGCCTCGGTCAGCCCCATCTCCCAGGGCAGCCCGGCGTACTTGATCGAGGTCGCCGGCGAGGCCCCGGTACCGCCGTTGTGGCCCGAGATCAGGATCACGTCGGCCTTGGCCTTGACGACACCCGCCGCGATG
>JBFKMA010000152.1:0-6111 GCA_041630175.1 Albidovulum sp. | reverse complement strand
GCACATCGCGAGCATCTCCGGCAGGTAGTGCGCAGGATAGGTGCCATCGGCGTCGAGGATCGCGACATATTCGTGCCGCGCGCGCCGGATCCCGCGCTTCAAGCTCGCACCGTATCCGGCATTGACCTGGTTGCTGTCGACGATGACCCCGGTCGCGCGGGCGATCTCCAGCGTCGCGTCCTCGGACCCGTCATCGACGACGATGATCTCGTAGGGAATGCCGAGGGGCTCGAGCGCGTCTCGCACCTCCTCGATCGTCTCGCGCACCGCGCCTTCCTCGTTGTAGGCGGGGATCACGACGCTCAGCGACATGCCCGCGAGTTCCGAGACCGGCGTGTTCGCCTCTGTCGCATCGGCCAGCCTGTCTTCCATGTCCTTCATTCCCTTCACCGTGTCCGGCCCGGTTCGACGACCTTTCTTGCGCGCGCTCAGGGCACGTTCAGGCGGTTCTTCACGCCAAGGACGTGATATTCGAAAAGGCACCAGGCGAAGGCCGCCGCCGAATAGACGTAATAGACCTGGTGGTAGAACAGCGCGGCCAGCGCGAAGCCGAGGCCGCCGTTCTCGTGCATGAACCGCGCGAAGGCCCAGTTGGCCGCCAGCGCCAGCGCCGCGAGGCCGAGTGCCGCGGGCCAGAGCCCCGGCGCGAACGGTAGCGCGAGAAGCGTGAGCAGGAACAGCCCGGCGATCGCCGCCTTGGCCTTCTCGCCATGCGAGGTGTTGAGGTCGTTGGCCACACCCTCCCGCGCGATCATCAGCCGCGCCCAGGGCAGCGCGCGGCGGAAGATGTCGGTGTGGATCGCGCTCCCTGGCGTCCAGACCTTGAGATGCTTGCCGAGCAGCGTCGGCTCGAGAACGATCCGCCCGCCGGCGCGGCGGATTCGGTAGCCAAGCTCGATGTCCTCGATCGAGGGCACCCGATAGGTCTCCACGTCGAAGCCGCCGATCTGCCGGAAGATGTCCTTTCGGACCGCGCCGCAGCCGGCCCAGAAGGTCGCGGCCTCGCGCTTGCCGGTCTGGTGATAGAAGCGGTGCATCAGGTTCTTGTAGCGCGAGAACCAGTGCTGGCCGTCCGGCGCGGAATCATAGGAGCCGAAGACCGCCGCCACGCCCGGATCGGCGAAGGCCGCGCGGAGCTTCTCCGGCCCGTCCTCCCAGGCGATGACGTCGCTGTCGACGAACCACAGAACCTCGCCCTCGGCATGTTCGGCCGCGAGGTTGCGCGCCGCGCCCGGCCCGCCGTTCACCGGCGTCGTCAGCACCCGCGCGCCAAGCCCGCGCGCCACCTCGGCGGTCGCGTCCGGCGAGCGGTCGTCGACCACGATGACCTCGGCCACCTCGCCGCGCGCCTGCATCGCCATCAGCGGCGCGAGAACCCGCGGCAAGAGCCCGGCCGCGTTGAAGGCCGGCATCACCACCGAGATCGTGACGCGCTCGGGCTCTCTCATGACCGCGCCTCCGCGCCGCTCTCGAACTGCCGGGCGCGGGCCGCGAAGATCGCGAGGATCGTCGCCATGAGCGGCAAGAGCCAGACCACCCGCGCCCCGTAGCGCGTCGAGGGCTGCGAGATGCCGCCGCAGACCAGCGCGTTGGCGAGCAGCCCGAGGACCACCATGATGGCGAGCGCCTTGACCTCGCCCGGCACCCGCCCCGGCACGAGCACGAGCACCACGATCACCGCGAGCGACAGCAGATAGAGGATCTCGTGCGCCGTGGTCAGTGGCCGGATCCAGCCGGTATCCCGCGTGATGCGGCCGTGTTCGAAATCGCCCGACGCGAGCCCCGAGATACCGGCATGCTGCGCCACGATATTGTCGGAGGGGATGGTCAGGTCGACGGCGACCCAGCCCGACTGGATCAGGGTGTTCTGCAGGAATGCCGCGAACGTCGCCACCGGCGCGTCCCGAAGCACGTCGAAGAAAAAGCCGATCTGGCCGTCGGCTACCGCCTTCTGGTCCTCCGGCGTCATCAGCCGGAACGAGCCGAGCCGCTCGCTCGTCTCGAAGACGATATGGCTGGCGGTGATCCGGTAGGGATCGTCGGACCATTGCAGAGCCGCGTGCAGCTTGCAGGTCGGGATCGTCTCGTCCGGGCAATACCTGTCGAGATAGGCGAGCCCCGGCCCGTCCTGGATGAGCCGCGCGGTGATGTAGGGCTTGATGACCACGTCGGCATCCGCCACCGAGCGCGCCGCCGAGCGCAGGCCGCTTTGCTCGGCAAAGCCGATGCCGACGATGATCAGCACGAGCGCCGGCGGCAGCCACCAGCGGCTGCGCGACAGGATCACCGAGATGAGCACCGAGGCCGGCACCATCACCGTCGCGATCGCCAGATGCGACAGGTGCGAGACGATCGCGAGAGAGCCGAGCGCGACGGCCAGCGCCATCTCCCACGGGTGCATCTGCCGGGCAAAGACCGTGATCGTGGCGATCGTGAGCAGAAGCACCGGCGCGAAAGTGTCAGGCATGAGGTAGATGATGAAGAACGGCAGCGAGCCGAACGACGCAACGATCACCGGCAGCGCCACCGCCCGCGCCAGCGGCACGTGCAGCCCCCATCGCCGCGCCGCGATCCGCAGGGGCAGCCAGACCGCCACCAGAACCGCCGCGATGTTGAGCGCGATCAGCCCCTCGATCGCGCCAAGCCGCGCCAGGGCGCCGGTGAGCAGCGCGTAGACCGTGGACCGCGACCCGTCGACGGTGTTGTCCGCCTCGATCTCGGTCGTGTCCGGCGCGCCGGCCGCCTCTCCGCCCGCGGCGCTCCGGCCGGCGAGCGGCGATTCACCCTCGATCCCGAGTTGCTGGAGCCCGGTATGCCCCTGCGAGACATAGCCGACCGTGTCGAAGTAGAAGAGCGGCCGGCCATTGACCATGAAGACGCTGAGACAGGCCAGAACCGCCAGGCCGATCCAGAGGATCGCGCCGCCGAGGCTGGACCGGCCGGCCATCGACCCGTTTCCCGTCGCCATCGTCATCAACCCCTCCCATCCGTCAGTTCCAGTTCTTCGCGCAGCGCGGCGAAGTAGGCGATGGTCCGCGCAAGCCCGTCGCGCAGCTTCACCCGCGGCTCCCAGCCGAGCGTGCGCCGCGCGAACCCGATATCCGGCTGGCGCTGCACCGGATCGTCGTGCGGCAGGGCCTCGTAGACCAGTTCCGAGCGCGACCCGGTCAGCTCGATCACCGCCTCGGCCAGTTCGCGGATCGACATCTCGACCGGATTGCCGAGATTCATCGGCCCGCGCACGTCGTCCGGCGTCTCCATCAGCCGCACCAGCCCGTCGATCATGTCGGACACGAAGCAGAAGGATCGCGTCTGGCTGCCGTCGCCATAGATCGTGATCGGCTTCCCGGCGAGCGCCTGCATGATGAAGTTCGACACGACGCGCCCGTCATTGGGGTGCATGCGCGGCCCGTAGGTGTTGAAGATCCGCGCCACCTTGATCCTGAGCCGGTGCTGGCGGTGGTAGTCGAAGAACAGCGTCTCGGCGCAGCGCTTGCCCTCGTCGTAGCACGACCGGAAACCGATCGGATTGACGTGGCCCCAATAGCCTTCGGGCTGCGGATGCACGGTGGGGTCGCCATAGACCTCCGAGGTCGAGGCCTGGAGGATCTTCGCCCCGAGCCGCTTGGCGAGCCCGAGCATGTTGATCGCGCCGTGCACCGAGGTCTTGGTGGTCTGCACCGGATCGTGCTGGTAATGCACCGGGCTTGCCGGGCAGGCGAGGTTGTAGATCTCGTCGACCTCGACATAGAGCGGGAAGGTCACGTCGTGGCGCACGATCTCGAAGCGCGGATCGCCCAGGAGATGCGCGAGGTTCGACCGCCGGCCGGTGAAATAGTTGTCGACGCAAAGGACGTCGTGCCCGGCCTCCAGAAGCCGCTCGCACAGATGCGAGCCGAGAAAGCCGGCACCGCCCGTCACCAGGATCCGCTTCGAAATGACACTCATGCCCTGACTGCCCTCCTCCGCCCACGGTCACCGCTGACTGCCAAGAGTAGGCCAGGCAGCGACACAGGGCGAGAATTTTCATGCGGCCCGGCGCGGCCCGCATGCCGCCCGACGCGCCCAAGGCCACCGGGCCACGCCGCAATGCCGCTCACCGCCATCGGGGGCCTATCCGTCCGGCCCGGTCCGGTTGCGCGTAGCCGCGCAGCCCGTCCGGGTTGGCCGCGATCCGCTCAACACCGGCCCATTCCTGCGGCACGGTCGCGGCATGTCCGAAAATCCATTCTGCAATTCCCTCTCAAATCCGGGCAGCGGCAAATCCGCCTGTTCAGTCAAAATCCCTGATCCCTGCCCGGCCTGCGAAATCCCGGACCGGAAGACCGTCTGGCAACTCAATGTCTACCAGCAACACCATGCATTAGCACGATTTGCGCCCATTCGCGAGCCAGCGGTTTCCCGATCGGCGACCGCGGGCGCCCGACGCGACAACCATCGACGAAGCAGAAACAATCCGCCGCCGACAATCAGCCCTCCCCCTTCCGCCCGCCCCGCCGCGGCGATATGGTCACGCGACCGATCCGCAGTTCCGGGTTCCCATGCAGATTGAAAAGACCGCCCTGCCCGGCGTCCTGATCCTCACCCCGCGCCGCTTCGGCGACGCGCGCGGCTGGTTTTCCGAGGTCTGGAACCACACGACCCTCGCCGAGGCCGGGATCGCGCTGGAATTCGTCCAGGACAACCATTCCTATTCGCGCGACGCCGGCACGGTGCGCGGCCTGCATTTCCAGGCGCCGCCCCATGCCCAGGCCAAACTCGTGCGCTGCGGCCGCGGCCGGATCCTCGACGTCGCCGTGGACATCCGCGTCGGCTCGCCGACCTTCGGCCAGTGGACCGGCGCGGAACTGTCCGCCGAGGATGGCCGCCAACTTCTGATTCCCGAGGGCTTCCTGCACGGTTTCGTCACGCGCGAACCGGACACCGAGGTGCTTTACAAATGCACCGCGCCCTACGCCCCGGCCAGCGACGGCGCGGTGCGCTTCGACGACCCCGATGTCGGCATCGACTGGGGCATCGACCCGGCGCGGGCGATCCTGTCGGACAAGGACGCCGCCGCGCCTTTGCTGCGCGACCTCGCCTCGCCCTTCCGCTACGAGGCCGCCGTATGAAGCTCCTCGTCACGGGCGGCGCCGGCTTCATCGGCTCGGCGGTGGTGCGCCATGCGGTGCGGGCGGGCCATGCGGTGGTCAACCTCGACAAGCTGACCTATGCGGGCAGCCTTTCCAACGTGGCCGAGGTGGCGGACAACCCGCTCTATGCCTTCGAGAAGGCCGACATCTGCGACCGCAAGGCGGTGGACGCGATCCTCGCGCGCCACGCGCCCGACGCGATCATGCATCTCGCCGCCGAAAGCCATGTCGACCGCTCGATCGACGGCCCGGCCGCCTTCATCGAGACCAACATCACCGGCACCTACACGATGCTGGAGGCCGCACGCACCCACTGGACCGCGCGGGGCAAACCCGAGAGCTTCCGCTTCCACCACATCTCGACCGACGAAGTCTTCGGATCGCTTGGGGAGACCGGCAAGTTCACCGAAGACACGCCCTACGACCCGCGCTCGCCCTACTCGGCGTCGAAGGCGTCCTCGGATCACCTGGTGAGGGCATGGCACGAAACCTACGGGCTGCCCGTCGTACTGACCAATTGCTCGAACAATTACGGCCCCTACCACTTCCCCGAGAAACTCATTCCGGTGGTGATCCTGAATGCGCTCGCCGGGGCGCCGATCCCGGTCTATGGGGCGGGCGACAACATCCGCGACTGGCTCTATGTCGAGGACCACGCCGAGGCGTTGCTCCTGGTGGTGCAGAAGGGCCAGCCCGGGCGCAGCTACAATATCGGCGGCGAGAACGAGGCCACGAACCTCGACCTCGTGACGAAAATCTGCGCGATCCTCGACGCCAGGCGCCCCGGCAACAAACCTTACGCCGAGCAGATCGCCTTCGTCGCCGACCGCCCCGGCCATGACCGGCGCTACGCGATCGACCCGGCGCGCATCCGCGAGGAACTGGGCTGGCGTCCCTCGGTGACGCTCGACGAGGGGCTCGAACGCACGGTCCAGTGGTTCCTCGACAACGAGGCGTGGTGGCGCGCGCTGCAGGGCCG
>JBFKMA010000151.1:0-6150 GCA_041630175.1 Albidovulum sp. | reverse complement strand
CGGCGACGAACTTCCCGTAGGTCTCAGTGCCGCCGAGCACCGCGGCGTAGGCGCCGTCTAATCTGCGCCTCGGTCCCCGGAACAGGAGCTTCGACTGGCCGTAGCGGCAAGGAAAATAGTCCAGAGCGGCTTCACCCGCATATTCGTAGGCCATCGGTCCCGCCTCGTTTCGACTCACCCGAGGGCCAATCTGGCGCCGAAGCCTTGCCAAATGGCTAAGCCTTCAATTCGAAAGGTCTTCGGCGTGCCGCTTATGCCTTGCGCGCGGGCGGAAGCGGTGCCTATGGTCTTGCGCAAAGAAGAAAGAGGATGGGCAATGGAGATCACATCGGTCGGAATCATCGGCGCGGGCCAGATGGGCAACGGCATCGCCCATGTCTTCGCGCTCGCGGGCTTCGACGTGCTGATGACGGATATCAGCCAGGAGGCACTCGACAACGCGATGGCGCTGATCGACCACAACATGGACCGCCAGGTCCATCGCGGCAAGATCACCGAGGCGGACAAGGCCGCCGCGCTCGAGCGGATCCGGACGACGCTGGCGCTCAGGGACCTTGGCCAGACCGACCTGGTGATCGAGGCCGCGACCGAGCGGGAAACCGTCAAGCAGGCGATCTTCGAGGATCTGCAGCCGCATCTGAAGCCCGAGACGATCCTGACCTCGAACACCTCCTCGATCTCGATCACCCGGCTCGCCTCGCGCACCGACCGGCCGGAGAAGTTCATGGGCTTCCACTTCATGAACCCGGTGCCGGTGATGCAGCTCGTCGAGCTGATCCGCGGCATCGCCACCGATGATCCGACCTACCGGACGATGCTCGGGGTCGTGGAGAAGCTCGGCAAGACCGCGGCCAGCGCCGAGGACTTTCCCGCCCTCATCGACAACCGGATCCTGATGCCGATGATCACCGAGGCGGTCTACACGCTTTACGAGGGCGTGGGCTCGGTGAAGTCGATCGACGAGTCGCTCAAGCTCGGCGCGAACCATCCGATGGGGCCGCTGGAACTTGCCGATTTCATCGGTCTCGACACCTGCCTCGCGATCATGAACGTGCTCCACGAGGGGCTGGCGGACACCAAGTACCGGCCCTGTCCGCTGCTCACCAAATATGTCGAGGCGGGCTGGCTCGGCCGCAAGACCGACCGCGGGTTCTACGACTATCGCGGCGAGGTGCCGGTGCCGACGCGGTAGGCGTCGGCCCGGGCGGCATCCTCCGCTTCAAGTCCCGTCAAGCAACCTGGTCGCGCAGCGCCAGCGTGCTTTCCCGCAACGAGGCCAGCAGCCCGCGCGCATCGCCGGCCCATTGCGTCAGCTCGTCCGGCGTGATCGGGTCGCCGATGACCGGCGCCTGCGGCTTGTGGAGCGCCCGGTAGATCTCGTGCAGCAGGAGGCCCTGCCGGAACGTCGCGGAGATCTTGTCGGCGACGTGGTAGAGCCGGGTGTTCTGGCCGGGAAAGAAGATCGGCAGCACCGTCGCGCCCGAGCGTGCCACCATCTTCGCGGTGAAGGGGTTCCATTCTCCCTCGACCGCGGGGCCGAAGAACCCCTCCGTCGTCGCCACCCTGCCGGCCGGGAACAGCACGATCACTCCGCCGGTCTTCAGATGCGCCATGCACTGCTCGCGCATCTCGAGGCTGAGCTGGCGGGCGTTGTCCTCGTGCGGGAAGGGCACCGGGATGAGGAACTCCTCGATCTCGGGGATGCCGGTGAGGAGCGAACGCGTGAGGATCTTGTAGTCGGTCCTGACCCGGCCGATCAGCTCGGCCATCACCATGCCGTCGACCAGCCCGTGGGGATGGTTCGCCACCACGACGAGCGGCCCGGTCTTCGGAATCCGCGCGACCTGTTCGGGCGGGGTCAGGATCTCGATCCCCATCGCCGCCATCGCCTTCGGCCAGAACGGCTGGCCGACGGGCACGCCGGATCGTTCGAAATCGCGGATCTTGCGGATCAGATGCAGCTTGCCGGTCAGCCACTCGATGGTGCGGATCGTGCCGACCTTCCACGGATTCGTGAACGTGCCGGCATAGGACAGGCGCCGCATCTCGTAGGGTTTCGAGGCGGGCAGGCGAGGGTCCCTCTGGGGCATCTGGCGCAGGATTCCGGGCTCCTCCGATAGCGGTCCCGGCGGTTCAGTAGTCCTCGCCGAAGCGGTTGGCAACCAGCGCTTCGAGCGCGTCGGCGAGGCTCGCGGCGTCATTGCCGCTGGTCCGGACCTCGATCACCGTGCCCTTTGACGCGGCCAACATCAAGAGCCCCATGATCGAATCGCCCGACACGCTCAGCCCGTCGCGGCTGACCTCGGCGGCGGCGTCATGCGCCTCGACCACCTCGACGAACTTCGCCGAGGCGCGGGCATGGAGACCCTTCTCGTTGACGATCTTCAGCATCCGTCCCGTCGTCGCCATGGTCGTCATTCGCTGACCTGTCCCGAACCCACATAGCAGTTGATGTACTTGCGGCCCGCATCGAGCGCCGAGGCCGCCGCCTGCGGCACGCTGAGATGCCGCGACTTGGCGAGCTTGATCAGCATCGGCAGGTTGGCGCCGTAGAGGATCTGGCGGTCGTCCTGCACACAGGCGCGCAACGAGAGGTTGGAGGGCGAGCCGCCGAACATGTCGGTCACGACCACGACGCCCTCGCCGGTATCGACCGCATCGGCGGCGGCGCAGATCTCGGCCTGCTTGGCGGCGCGGTCATGATCTTCCTCGATCGAGATCGCGCGGATGCCCGTCTGCTTGCCCACGACATGCTCGACCGCGGAAAGATATTCCCGCGCCAAACCTCCATGCGCGACGATCACGATCCCGATCACGCCTTGTCACCCTGTACAGATCCCGGCGCCCCACCGGCCCGCCGTTCCAATTCTCGGTGCCTCTTAGACACCTGCCAACCGGCCGCCGCAAGCGCTTTGACCATTTTTTCGGCCACTGCGACCGATCTGTGTTGCCCTCCGGTGCATCCGAAGCCCACCGCGAGGTGGCTCTTGCCCTCATCGACGTGCGCCGGGAGCAAGAGGAGCAGAAGATCGCGCACCTGTGCGAAGAACGGCTCGAAGCGCGGATCGGCCGCGACGAAGTCGGCCACCGCCGCGGCGCGGCCGTCGAGCGGGCGGAGACGCTCGTCCCAGTGCGGGTTCCTCAGGAACCGGCAGTCGAACATCATGTCGAGCCCGCGCGGCACCCCGCGCTTGTAGGAGAAGGAATGCACCGACACCGCCAGCCGCGTCGCCTCGCCCTGGCCGAACCAGCGCGCGACCTCGGCCTTGAGGTCATGGGGCGACAGTTCCGTGGTGTCGATCAGCACGTCCGCCCGCGCCCGGACCGGCACCAGGAGGTCGATCTCGCGCGCGACCCCGGCGGCGGGCGCCTCGGCATTGGCCAGCGGATGGCGGCGGCGGGTCTCGCCGTAGCGGCGCACCAGTTCGGCGGCGTCACAGTCGAGATAGAGCACCTCGGGCGCCACTTCCGGCAGCCGCGTCAGCCGGTCGATGAGCTCGATCAGCGCGGTGGCCGAGAAGTCGCGGTTGCGCACGTCGATGCCGAGCGCCAGCGGCCGGCCCAAGGGCGGGCCGTCCATCAGCCGCGGGATCAGGCTGAACGGCAGGTTGTCGATGACCTCGTAGCCGAGATCCTCGAGCGCATGGATCGCGGTCGAGCGGCCGGCCCCCGAGGGGCCGCTGACCAGAACGACGCGCTGGCCGCCCTGTGCCCGGCTTGCGCCGCCCATGCCGCTCTCCTTCATGCTGCGCGTCCCGCCTTGAGATATTGCAGGATCGCCGCGGGAAAATGGGGGCTCTCGACCCTGTGAAGCACAGGCAGTTCGACGCCCAGCACGGCGTGGCTGCGCCAGGGCGGCAGGCGCTCGGGCTCCAGATGCGCGAGATCGACGGCGAGGACCAGCCGCGCCGAAGCCGCCGGCTCCGCCGCCAAGAGGCCGACGCTGCGCGCCTCGATTTTTCCGCGGATCGCCTCGGGCGCAGAGGCGACGAGCGCGCCGTCGCGTAGTTCCACCTCGATGCGGTCGTCGCTCACCAGGTCGCAGCCGAGCGCCATCAACTGCAGCGCGAGCCCCGACTTGCCGCTGCCCGAGGGGCCGAGGATCAGGACGCCGCGTCCGTCCAGCGCCACACAACTGCCATGCAGGATCATTTCCTCGCGCCTCCCGCGCTCACACCGGCAAACCCACGACGAAGCGGGCGCCCAGGGGTTCCGACGTGATGTCGGCATCGGTGGGCCGGATGTTCTCGGCCCAGATCACGCCGCCATGGGCCTCGACGATCTGCTTGGAGATGGCGAGGCCGAGACCGGAATGCTCGCCGAACTGGCCCGCCGGCCGCTCCGAATAGAAGCGCTTGAAGATCTTGGTCAGCGCCTGGTTGGGGATGCCGGGCCCGGTATCCTCGACGACGATGAGCACCCGGTTCTCGCGCTTGCGCGCCCAGACCCGCACCGCGTCGCCGTCCGAGCAGAACGAAACCGCATTGGTGATGATATTGACGAAGACCTGCGCCAGCCGCCCCTCGAGCCCCTGGATCACGATCGGGTCGGACGGCAGGTCGGAGATGAAGTCGACACCCTTCTCGCGCGCCTGGCCGCCGAGGAAATCGGTGATGTTCGTCAGCGTCTTCAGAAGGTTGAAGCTCTGCTCCTCCTCCTTCACCAGCTCGCTGTCGAGCCGCGAGGCGTTGGAGATGTCGCTGACCAGCCGGTCGAGCCGGCGGATGTCGTGGTCGATCACGTCGAGCAGCTTCTCGCGCTGATCCTCGCGCCGGGCCACGCGCATCGTGCCCACCGCCGAGCGCAGGGAGGCCAGCGGGTTCTTGATCTCGTGCGCGACGTCGGCGGCGAACTGCTCGTTCGATTCGATGCGCTCGTAAAGTGCCGCGACCATGCCGCGGATCGCGCCCGAGAGCCGGCCGATCTCGTCGGGGCGCGCGGTGAGGTCGGGAATGCGCACACGGCTCGGGCTCATCGTGCGGGCCTTCTTGTCGCGGCCGAGCTCGGCGGCGGCGGCGAGGTCCGCGAGCGGGTTGGCGATCGTCGAGGCAAGCACCAGGCTCAGCCCGATCGAGACGACGATCGCGATGACGAACATCTGCAGCACCTGCTCGCGTTCGACCCGGACCAGCCGGTCGATCTCGCCGGCGACCGAGGTGATGGCGACGACGCCGATGACCTCGCCGCGGTGGCGGATCGGCGTGGCGGCGGTGAAGATCGCCTCGTCCTGCTCGTCGCGGCCGGTGCGGATCTGGGTCTCGCCGCTCAGCGCCGCGGGCACAAGTTCGCGCGCCAGTTCCTCGCCGCCGCGGATCGGGTCGAGGGTCTGGTCCGGCCCCAGAAGCCCCGCGATGCCTTCCCATATCGTGTTGAGGATATCGGTGATCAGCGTCGAGCGGCGGTCGTGCTGAAGCCCCGCCACGGAGTCGGGCGCCGGCCGCGCCATGCCCACCGTCGAGACGATCAGGTTCTCGGTGGTGTCGAAGACGAACAGATCGGCGCCATCGGACAGCTTGATCCGCTGCGCGGTGCCGCGCACGTCGATCCCGTCCCCGGCGGCGAAGTTCACGGCGCCGAAGACGGGAAGCTGCGCCTCGAACACATTGGCGATGAGCTGCGCCTCGGCCACCAGCGCGCTTTCGCGCTGCAGCACGAGGCTGTCGCGGAACGGGTTGAGATAGAGCACGCCCGCGACCAGCACGATCATCGCCATCAGGTTGAAGGTGATGATCTTGCGCGCCAGCGGCGAACGGTTCAGCGAGATGTAGCCCCGCCGCTTCCGTCCTTCGCTGAGTTCGAAATCGACGGTGCCTTCGGGCGCGGTCCAGTCCTCGCCGAGGACGACATCCACGCGCCGAGTCTCAGGTTGATCGCGCAAGCCGATCCTCGACAACTGGGTCATTCTTCGTTGTAACGATACCCGATCCCGTACAGCGTTTCGATGGCGCTGAAATTGTCGTCGACCGTGCGCATCTTCTTTCTCAGCCGCTTGATATGGCTGTCGATGGTGCGGTCGTCCACATAGACCTGATCGTCATAGGCCACGTCCATCAGCTGATCGCGGCTCTTGACGAAGCCGGGCCGCTGGGCGAGCGCCTGGAGAAGCAGGAACTCCGTCACCGTCAGCGCGACGTCGCGGCCCTTCCAGGT
>JBFKMA010000150.1:0-6206 GCA_041630175.1 Albidovulum sp. | reverse complement strand
GGCTCGCAGGACGGGCTCCAGCGCCAGCAGGTCAAGCAGATCCTCGATGGCTGGGAGGCGCGCAGCCCCGGCCGGCGCCAGGTGATGTTCCGGGCGCTGATGAACGCACGGCCCTCGCATCTTCTCGACCCGAAGCTCTTCGATTTCGCCGGCCTTGCTCTGGAAGCGGGCGACGCGGCGGAGTTGCGCGACGTTCCGCGCCCGGTCCCCGGCGAGGATTAACCTCGTGGTCATCTGCCGGCCCTAGCCTCGCGGCGACGGGGTCGGAACGGCGGCCCGCTGGACAAGGGGGCTGCCATGGCTCGGCTGCAACTCGGCAAATGCCTGGCTCGGGCCGCCGGGCTGGTGCTGCGCCCGGACATCGCGGTGATGAGTCCGGCGCTGGCCCTGGCCTGGCTCTGGTTCGACATCCGCGGCGCCGTGCTGGTCGCGGCGGCCTGTCTCCCGCTTCTCTGGCTCGCGCAGCGGACCGGGCCGAGGCAGCCGCCGCCCCGCGACCGCGCGGTGGACGTCGTCACCGGCCTGCCGGCGCGGGACGCGGTGATGTCCGCGCTCGAACAGGGTTATCTGGCCGAGGAGACTACCGGCAAGTCCACCGCCTGCATCGTCCTCGGCCTCGACGAGCCGCAGCGGCTGCGCGAAATCTTCGGCCCGGCCGCGCAGGAGAGGGCGCTGAAGAAGACCGCCGAACGGCTGCGCGGCGCGCTCAGGGATCAGGACGTGCTGGGCCGGATCGGCGGCGAGCGTTTCGCCGTCGCTCTCACGCCGAGCCGGCGCATGGACCTCGAAGCGGTGATCCAGATCGCCGCGCGGCTCAAGGACGCCGTCGCCGAGCCGCTCAGCATCGATGCGGCGACCGCCTATGTCAGCGCCTCGGCAGGGTTCTGCCTTGCGGGCCGCGCGCGCGCGCGATCGGGCGAGGCGCTTCTGGCCGCCGCCGAGGCCGCCTTCGCCGAGGCGGCGCGCAACGGGCCGGGGGCGATCCGCGCCTATTCCGCCGATATCGCCCGGGCGGCAGCGGCGCGCGACGCCCTGCAGGACCGGATCGACACGGCGCTGGAGAACGGCGAGATCGTCGCCTATTACCAGCCGCAGCTCTCGACAGATACCGGCGATGTCTCGGGCTTCGAGGCGCTGGCGCGCTGGCAGCACCCCGAACGCGGCGTCCTGGCCCCGGCTGAGTTCCTGCCGGTGATCCTCGACGCCGGCCTCGGAGTGCGGCTGGGCGAGGTCATGCTGAACCAGGCGCTCTCGGCCCTGCGGCACTGGGATGGCGCCGGGCTCGACGTGCCGGGCGTCGCCGTGAACTTCTCGAGAGAGGAACTGCGCGATCCGACCCTTGTCGGAAAGCTCAAATGGCATCTGGACCGTTTCGACCAGGCGCCGGACCGGCTCACCGCCGAAGTGCTGGAATCCGTCGCCGCGGAGGCCGACGATGACGTGATCGTCCGCAACATCGCTTCCCTGTCGCAACTCGGCTGCGCGATCGACCTCGACGATTTCGGAACCGGCCACGCCTCGATCGCCTCGATCCGCCGCTTCGCGGTCCATCGCATCAAGATCGACCGCTCCTATGTCACGCGGGTCGACTCGGACCCCGCGCAGCGGCGGATGGTGGCCGCGCTCCTGTCGATGGCCGAGCGGCTGGGCCTTCAGACCCTGGCCGAGGGCGTCGAGACCGTGGGCGAACACGCGATTCTCGCGCAGCTCGGCTGCACCCATGTCCAGGGCTACGCGATCGCCCATCCGATGCCGTTGCAGGCCACGCCGGACTGGATCCGGACGCATCGCGCCAAGCTGGCGGTCACGCCCGACATGAGCCGCCGCAGCCGCTGAACCGCCGCGGCGCGGTGTGCCACGCCGCCGTCCGCAGCGTCGCACAGTCCCGTCACCCAGCTCGGCCACGCCTCGGACTGCGGGTGATCCGCCCACGCCACGGAGCGCGGGGCTCGATCCCGGCTCGCGCGGGAGAAAAGCGGGCCGCGGGCCCCTGCCTGCAAAGGCTCCGCAGGGAAAACCGCTTGACCTTTCGGTGCCCGTTCTGTTGAACCACCCCTGACCTCGGGCAGGATGGATAGTGGCGCCGACATGGACGATCAGAACAAGAACCTCATTCTCGCGACGGTGCTGTCCTTCCTGGTGATCCTGGCCTGGTTCACCCTGTTCCCGCCGCCCGAGCCCACGACCGATCCGAACGCGCCCGTCGCCACGTCCGAGACCGCAGGCAGCCCGGCCGCCGTGACCGGCAGCGCCGAGACCGCGGCCGCCGCGCCCGAGATCGACACCGCCGCCGCCGCCGTCGCGGCGGCGCCGCGGATCGCCATCGAGACGCCGCGGCTCTCGGGCTCGATCTCGCTCCTCGGCGGGCGCATCGACGACCTGTCGCTGAAGGACTACAAGGTCTCGCTCGAGGAGGGCTCGCCCAGCATCCGGCTTCTCGCGCCGGTCGGCGGTGCCGACCTCAACGCCGCGAAACCCTATTACGCGGTGCATGGCTGGATTCCGGCCGGCGGGCTGGAGGCCAGCCTGGTTCCGGACGCGCGCACGCTCTGGCAGGTGGAATCGGGCGAGACGCTCGCCCCCGGCCAGCCGGTGACGCTGATCTGGGACAACGGCGCGGGTCTTGTCTTCCACCGCCGCATCGAGGTTGATGACAACTACCTCTTCACCGTCACCCAGTCGGTCGAGAACCGGACCGGCGCCGCGGTGCGGCTTGCCGCCTACGGCATCGTCGCCCGGCACGGCCTGCCGAAGATACAGAGCATCTACGTGCTGCATGAAGGCGTCGTGCGGGTGTCGGACGGCACGCTCCAGGAAATCGACTACGACGACCTGCCCGATCTCGACCGCGACGCGCGCGAGGGCACGCCGGCCGACGTGATCGACGTCGCCGCGGACGGCTGGGTCGGCTTCACCGACAAGTACTGGATGACGACGCTCGCGCCCGCCGCCGGCCAGCCGTTCAGCTCGGTGGCGAAATACGTCCCCGGCGCCGACATCTACCAGACCGAGGCGCGCCTGCCGGTAATGGAGGTCGCCCCCGGCGCCACCGCCGAGGCGGAAATGATGCTGTTTGCCGGCGCCAAGGAATGGGAGTCGATCAAGCACTACCAGGACGAGACCGGCATCAAGGGCTTCATCGATTCGATCGACTGGGGCTGGTTCTTCTTCCTCACGAAGCCGATGTTCCAGCTCCTGCACTGGCTGAACCAGACCATCGGCAACATGGGCTGGGCGATCATCGCGCTCACCGTCATCATCAAGCTCATCGTCTTCCCGCTGGCGCGGAAGTCCTATGTCTCGATGGCGAAGATGAAGGAGCTTCAGCCCGAGATGGAGAAGCTCAAGGAAGCCGCGGGCGACGACCGCCAGAAGCTCCAGAAGGGCATGATGGAGCTCTACAAGAAGGAGAAGGTCAACCCGGCCTCGGGCTGCTTGCCGATCTTGCTGCAGATCCCGATCTTCTTCTCGCTCTACAAGGTGATCTACGTCACCATCGAGCTTTACCACGCGCCGTGGTTCGGCTGGATCCGTGACCTCTCGGCGCCCGACCCGTCCTCGATCCTCAACCTCTTCGGCCTCCTGCCCTATGCGACGCCGGAGCAGGGATCGATCTTCTTCATCTTCTCGCTGGGCGTGCTGCCGATCCTTCTCGGCATCTCGATGTGGTTCCAGCAAAAGCTGAACCCGGCGCCGACCGATCCGACGCAGCAGATGATCTTCGCCTGGATGCCGTGGATCTTCATGTTCATGCTGGGATCGTTCGCCTCGGGCCTCGTGCTCTACTGGATCGCGAACAACGTGATCACCTTCGTCCAGCAGTACACGATCATGTCGATGCACGGGAAACGGCCGGATCTCTTCGGCAATATCCGCAGCGGCCTCAAGCGCGACAAGCCGGCGGCGAAGTGACACCGGTCGTCGCCTCCCTGCAGCGGCATCCGCTGAAATCGCACGGCCGCGAGGCGCTGTCGCGCGTCGCGCTCAAGGCCGGAAGCGGCCTGCCCTGGGACCGGCACTGGGCGGTCGCGCATGAGGCGGCGAAGCTGACCGCGGGCGAATGGGCGCCCTGCGCGAACTTCTCGCGCGGGTCGAAGGCGCCGATGCTGATGGCGATCAACGCGCGGCTCGACGAGGGCACGGCGGCGCTGACGCTCCGCCATCCCGAGCGGCCCGAGATCACCTTCCGCCCCGACGATCCGGACGAGGCCGCGCGGTTCCTCGACTGGGTGCGGCCGCTCTGCCCGCCCGACCGCGCGCAGCCGGCGCGGCTCTATGCGGTGCCGGGGCGTGGCATGACGGATACCGACTACCCCTCGGTCTCGCTGATCTCGCTCGCGTCCAACCGGGCGCTCGGCGAGCAGATGGGGCTCGACCTCTCGCCGCTGCGCTGGCGCGCGAATGTCTGGCTCGAGGCGCTCCGGCCGTTCGAGGAACGCGACTGGATCGGCCGCAGGCTGCGGCTCGGGCAGGCGGTTCTCGAGATCGTCGAGCCGAAGGAGCGCTGCCTCGCCACGACCGCCAATCCCGCGACGGGGATCCGCGACGCCGACACCTTGCGCGCGCTCATGGCGCTGCACGGCGACAAGGATTTCGGCCTCTACGCCAGGGTCGTCGAGGGCGGCGAAGTCAGCGTCGGCGATGCGGTGGAGCTTCTGCCGTGACGGTCGCGTTTCCGCTCGCCCCCGAGCCCGAGGAGGCCGCCCGCGAAAAGGGCCGGCTGATGTTCGCGGGGCCGATCGAGTTCCTCAAGGGCGTGGTGGCGATGGACGGCCTGCCGCCCGCGGACCGGGTCGAGGTCTGCTTCGCCGGCCGCTCGAATGTCGGCAAGTCGAGCCTCATCAACGCGCTGACCGGGCGCAAGGCGCTGGCGCGCGCCTCGAACACGCCGGGCCGGACGCAGGAGATCAACTATTTCACCGCCGGCGACAGCCATTACCTCGTCGACCTGCCCGGCTACGGCTTCGCCGAGGCGCCGGTCGCGGTCGTGGCGAAGTGGCAGCGGCTTCTCAAGTCCTATCTCGGCGGGCGCCAGACCCTGCGCCGGGCCTTCGTGCTGGTCGACATGCGCCACGGGATCAAGGCCGTGGACGAGGAGATCCTCACGCTCTTGGACCGTTCGGCCGTGACTTTCCAGGTGGTGCTGACCAAGGCCGACAAGATCAAGGCGTCCGAGCACGACAAGGTGCTGACCCAGGTCCGCGAGGCGCTGCGCAAGCACCCTGCGGCCTATCCCGAGATCGTCGTGACCTCGTCCGAGAAGGGCGACGGAATCGCGGCGCTCCGGGCGATCATCGCGACGATGGAGTGAGGCGGAAGCGTCCATGCCCTGCCTCTCCTGCCGGAAAACCCGTCGCGCTGGACATTCCGGCCCGCCCGCCCCTTGGCACGGCCATGCCGGAACGCTTACACAGAGTGCCGAGAGGACACCGCCCGATGAGAAAGCAAGAGATGAACCGTGACTGGATCGCCACCGCCCGGACGCTGTCCGAGGCGCTTCCCTACCTGCAGCGCTATACCGGCGCGATCGTCGTCATCAAGTTCGGCGGCAACGCGATGGGCGACGACGCGGCGATGGCGGAGTTCGCGCGCGACATCGTGCTGATGCGCCAGGTCGGCGTGAACCCGGTCGTCGTGCATGGCGGCGGACCGATGATCAACGACCTCCTGAAGAAGCTCGGCATCCAGTCGGAATTCGTGCGCGGCAAGCGCGTGACCGACAAGGCCACGGTCGAGGTCGTGGAGATGGTGCTCACCGGGCTCGTCAACAAGCGCATCGTCCAGGCGATCATGGATCAGGGCGGCCGCGCCGTCGGCCTGTCGGGCAAGGACGACGACCTGATGGTTTGCGTCGCGGAGGATCCCGAACTCGGCTTCGTCGGCAAGCCGGTCGAGATGAACGTGCAGGTGCTGCGCGATCTGTTCACCGCCGGGATCATTCCGGTGGTGGCTCCGGTGGCGACGGGCATGGACCCGAACGAGACGTTCAACGTCAACGGCGACACCGCCGCCGGCGCGATCGCCGGGGCACTGAAGGCCGACCGGCTCCTGCTTCTGACCGATGTCTCCGGCGTCAAGAACGAGGCCGGCGAGGTCATGACCCAGCTCAGCCCCGAAGAGGTGCGGGTGCTGACCGAGAAGGGCGTGATCGCCGGCGGCATGATCCCGAAGACCGAGACCGCGCTCGCAGCGCTCGAGGACGGTGT
>JBFKMA010000149.1:0-6245 GCA_041630175.1 Albidovulum sp. | reverse complement strand
GCGCCCGGCGGGGCGGTCTGGCAGCGCCGGCCGCTGCGGCTCGGTTTCGAAGAGAACTGCAAGTTCCGCCCGGTCGCGCTCGCCGCGCTCGACCGCGCCGGGATCCCGTGGGAGATGGGCTTCACCGGCCGGTCGAACGACACGATACAGGCGATGGTGGCGGCCGATCTCGCGGTCACGGCGCGGATGCGCGGGTTGATCCCGGACGGACTGAGCGAGATCGACGCGGGCGGGGATCTGCCCGACCTCGGGACGATGCGGATCTGTCTCTATGACGCAGGGATCACCAAGGGCGAGGTCGTGGACCGGCTGAAGAGCGAGATCGTCGCGGCCTATGCCTCGCCGGCCACCCGCACCACGACCTTGCCCGTCGATTTGCGCTCGCGCAGAAGTTCGAGCGCCTCGCTCGCCCTCGCGAGCGGCAGCCGGTAGGAGATATGGGGGCGCAGGCCCCCGTCCTGATACCAGCCGAAGAGCGTGGCGAGGCTCTCGGTCAGCACCTCGGGCTTGAAGCGGAGATAGCCGCCCCAGTAGAGGCCGATGACCGAGATGTTCTTGACCAGGAGGTGATTGGCCGGGATCTGCGGCACCCGGCCCGAGGCGAAGCCGATGACCACGATCCGCCCGTCCGGCCGCGTGGCGCGGAACGCCGCGTCGGACTGGTCGCCGCCGACCGGATCATAGACCACGTCGGCGCCGCCGAGCGCCTTGACCGCGCCGCGCAGGTCCTCGGACTCGCTGTCGATCAGGTGGTCGGCGCCGGCGGCCTTCGCGGCGGCGAGCTTGTCGGCGCCGCGGGCGCAGGCGATGACCCGCGCGCCCATGCGCTTGCCGATCTCCACTGCCGTGAGCCCGACGCCGCCCGCCGCGCCGAGGACCAAGAGCGTCTCGCCGGTTTGCAGCCGCGCCTTGTGGTCGAGGGCGACATGGCTCGTGCCGTAGGTGACCTGGAAGGCCGCGGCATCGTCGAAATCCATCGCCTCGGGCAGCGGGACGCAGCGCGCGGCGGGAAAGCAGCCGTACTCGGCGAGGCCGCCGCAATTGGCATGGATCGCGACCCGGGTGCCGGGGGCGGGGCCCGCGGTTCCGGCGCCGAGCGCATCGACCCAGCCCACCGGTTCCATGCCGAGCGTCAGCGGCGGCTCGGGCCGCTCCTGATACTTGCCGTCGATCATCAGGAGATCGGCGAAGTTCAACCCGCAGGCCGCGATCTTGACCCGGACCTCGCCGGGGGCGGGCTCCGGCAGGGGAAGATCGCGGAGCGCCGGGGTTTCTCCGAAGGCGCGAATTCCGAATGCTTTCATCTCGTCCTCCCTGGTCCGCCCGCGACGCTAGCGCCCCGGAGGAAGCTCCGCCAGAGCCTTTTTCCGGCCGGTTCGTTGCGATTTGGGAAGAAGGCATGACCGCCGCTTTGCAAATTGCAATGCAAAATGAAAATTAACCAAAAGGCGAGTAGGGATATTGGCGGTTGCGCATAGGATGACGGCGTGCAACCGCCGGGATTCCGGCTCTGCGCTGGGAACGATCGCGCCTCAACCGGGGGTTTTGTCGATTTCTGTGGATAACTCCGGAGGTCGTCGCAATTGGCACGGAAATTGCTTATAAATGGGTGACGGAAGTATGGAGACGAGCATGAAACATCCTGTTGACGTCCATGTTGGCAAACGCGTGCGCCACCGGCGCTGGATGGTGGGCATGACCCAGCAGCAGCTCGCCGACAAGGTCGGCATCAAGTTCCAGCAGATCCAGAAATACGAAACCGGCATGAACCGGATCTCGGCCTCGCGGCTGTGGGACATCGCGGACGCGCTGGCCGTGCCGATCAGCTTCTTCTTCGAGGGGCTCGATTCGCGCTCGCAGATCGTCGAGGAGATCGACGGCGACATCCTCGCCGACAAGGAGGCGCTGATGCTGGTGCGCTCCTACTACGCGATCCCCGAGGCACAGCGCCGCCGGCTCTTCGATCTGGCCAAGGTCCTGTCCGACGCGGCCTGACGCCGCTTGACCGGGAGGGGCGGCGGGGCTACCGCTTGCGCGGACCAAGCGCGAGGCCCCGATGCGCCCCATTCCCGAGACCGAGCGCGCCGCGCTCATCGAGACCGCCCATGCCCTGGCCGATGCCGCCCGCGTGGCGACGCTGGAGCATTTCCGCGCCGACGGTCTTTTCGCAGACAACAAGGTGACGACGCATTTCGACCCGGTGACCGTGGCCGACCGCGCCTCGGAGGAGCGGATGCGCGCGATCCTCGCCGAAAGGCGGCCCGACGACGCCATTCTCGGCGAGGAGTTCGGGCCGAAATCCGGGACATCAGGGTTGACCTGGGTGCTCGACCCGATCGACGGGACGCGCAGCTATCTCGCGGGGGCGCCGACCTGGGGGGTGCTGATCTCGGTCGCCACCGCCGAGGGGCCGGTCTTCGGCATCATCGACCAGCCCTTCATCGGCGAACGCTTCTCGGGCGGGTTCGGCATCGCCGAGGTGACGGGGCCGATGGGGCGGAAGGCCCTGAAGGCGCGGCCGGCGCGCCCCCTGTCCGAGGCGATCCTGTTCACCACCTATCCGGAAGTGGGAACCGAGGCGGAATGCGCGGCCTTCAACCGGCTCAAGGCGCGGGCCAGGCTCACGCGATACGGAATCGACTGCTATGCCTATGCGCTGATCGCGGCCGGGCAGATCGACCTCGTGGTCGAGGCCGGGCTTCAGGCCTATGACGTGCAGGCGCCGATCGCGGTGATCGAAGCGGCGGGCGGCATCGTCACTGACTGGGAGGGGCGGCCCGTGCATCAGGGCGGCCGGGTGCTGGCGGCCGCCAACCGTGAGGTGCATGCGGCGGCGATGGAGGTTCTGACCGCCTGACCCCGCCTTTCGGCTTTCGTTGAAAGAGCTTTCGGAATCCGCGCATGGCGCTCCGCCCGGCCCGCACCTAGACTGTCCAAGCCGGAGCCGAGTCCTTCCCCCTTCTGTCGCCCGGCCGTTCCCGATCCGCCGAAGGGGCTGGCAGGAGGGAACCCATGTCCGAAATCCTCATCCGCAACGCGGAACGCATCGTGACGATGAACGCCGCGCGCGACGAGATCGCGGGCGGCGACGTGCTGATCCGGGGCGGGGAGATCGCCGCGGTAGGTCAGGGGCTGCGGACCAGCGGTGAGATCGTCGAGGCGAAGGGCTGCGTGGTCACGCCGGGCCTCGTCAACACCCATCACCATCTCTACCAGACGCTGACCCGCGCGGTTCCGGGCGGGCAGGACGCGCTGCTCTTCGGCTGGCTGAAGACGCTCTACCCGATCTGGGCGCGGTTCGGTCCCGAGGAGATGCGGGTTTCGGCGCTCGCCGGGCTCGCGGAACTGGCGCTGTCGGGCTGCACGCTGACCTCCGATCACCTCTACCTCTACCCGAACGGCGCGCGGCTCGAGGACACGATCGGTGCCGCCGCCGAAATCGGGCTGCGGTTCCATCCGACGCGCGGTGCCATGAGCATCGGCGAGAGCGCGGGCGGCCTGCCCCCCGACGCGCTGGTGGAGGAGGAAGCCGCGATCCTGAAAGACATGGAGCGCGTCGTGGATACCTTCCACGACCCGGCCCCCGGGGCGATGGTCCGCGTCGGCCTCGCGCCCTGCTCGCCGTTCTCCGTCACTCGCGATCTCATGCGCGAGGCCGCGGTTCTCGCGCGTGACAAGGGGGTCATGCTCCACACCCATCTGGCCGAGAACGACGAGGATATCGCCTACAGCCTCGCGAATTTCGGTTGCCGGCCGGGCCAATACGCCGAGGAGCTCGGCTGGACCGGCGACGACGTTTGGCACGCCCACTGCGTGAAGCTCGATGGCAAGGAGATCGACCTTTTCACCCGGAGCCGCACCGGCGTTTCGCATTGCCCCTGTTCGAACTGCCGCCTCGGCTCCGGCATCGCGCCGGTCAGGGCGATGCGCGATGCGGGTGTGAAGGTCGGGCTCGGCGTCGATGGCTCGGCCTCGAACGATGCGGGCAATCTCGTCGCCGAGGCGCGGCAGGCGATGCTCCTGCAAAGGGTGGCGAACGGCGCCGACGCGATGAGCGCGCGCGAGGCGCTGGAGATCGCCACGCTCGGCGGCGCGCAAGTCCTCGGGCGGTCGGATTGCGGCTCGCTCGAGCCCGGCAAGCGCGCCGATATCGCGCTCTGGGATGTTGCCGGAATCGAGGCCGCCGGTGCCTGGGATCCGGTTGCAGCGCTTCTGTTCTGCGGGCCGGGCCGGGTGCGCGATCTTTTCGTCGAGGGTCGCCAGGTGGTGCGGGACGGACGGGTCGCGACCATCGACCTGCCGCGCGTGATCGCAGATCAGAACCGCCTCGCTTTGCGGCTGATGGCTTAGGGGGCCTCCTGCCCCCTCTTGCGGCTTGCGCGGCAATTCACCCCCCGGAGGTATGTTTGAACAGAAGAAGCCGGGGCTGCCTGCGTGGTCTTCTGTTCCGAAATACCTCCGCCGGAGGCAGACGGAGCCGCGCTGCGCGCGGCGACCCAATGAAAGCGTGACGCCGTAAGGCGTCTCCGCTGGATCAACCGAGGTCGCAGGGCCGGCCGCCGGCCCAGACCGCCTTCACCGCGCGGTCGTCGCCCATCATGATCGTCGGGAAGAGCGCCTCCCAGATGTCCTGGGCCCGTTCGGAGCGCTGGGCGATCGCCGGTGTCGAGGCGAGGTCGATCACCACGAGGTCGGCCTCCATGCCGGGGGCGAGGTTGCCGATCCGGTCGTCGGCGCGCAGGCTCCGCGCCGCGCCTTGCGTGGCGAGCCACCAGAGCTCCGACGGATGCAGCGGCCGGCCGCGAAGCTGGGCGACCTCGTAGGCCGCGGCCATGGTGCGCAGCATCGAGAACGACGAGCCGCCGCCGGTATCGGTGGCAAGCCCGATGCGGTGGCCGCTTGCGGAAAGCCCGTCCATGTCGAAGAGCCCCGAGCCGATGAAGGTGTTCGAGGTCGGGCAGTGGATGAGGCTCGCATCGACCTCCCTGAGCCGGTCGATCTCGCGCGGCTCCAGATAGATCGCATGGCCGTAGAGCGCGCCGGGACCGAGGAGGCCGTGGCTTTCGTAAGTGTCGAGATAGTCGCGCGCGTTCGGGAACAGCGACTTGACCCAGGCAACCTCGTCGGTCTGCTCGGAGAGGTGGGTCTGCATCAGGCAGTCCGGGTGCTCCTGCCAGAGCGTGCCCATCGCGTCGAGCTGTTCCGGCGTCGAGGTCGGCGAGAAACGCGGCGTGACGACATAGGAGAGCCGGTCCACCCCGTGCCATTTCTGCAGGAGCCGCTTGCTGTCGTCATACCCCGACTGCGCCGTGTCGCGGAGCTCCTCGGGCGCGTTGCGATCCATGCAGGTCTTGCCGGCGAAGGCGCGCAGGCCGTGCCTTTGCGCTTCGGCGAAGAAGGCCTCGACGCTTTCGGGATGGATCGTGCAGTAGCTGCACACCGTGGTCGTGCCGTTGGCGAGCGTCAGGTCGAAGTAGCGCGCCGCGATCTCGGCGGCATAGGCGGGATCGGCGAACTTCATCTCCTCGGGGAAGGTGTAGGAATTCAGCCAGTCGATCAGCCGCTTGCCCCAGGACGCGATCATCGCGGTCTGCGGGTAATGCACATGGGCATCGACGAACCCGGCCGAGATCAGCGCGTCGCCGTAATCGGAGACGCGCGCGTGCGGATGCGCGCGCCGCAGGTCGTCGGCCTCGCCCACCGCCGCGATGCGGCCCGCCTCGATCACGACCGCGCCGCGCGCGCTGTGATGCGCGGCGCCCACGCCCTCGGTCATCGGGTTGCCGGTGAATCGGAGCGTCTGCCCGATCAGGAGATCCGCCATCGTCTCTCGCCTTCCTGTTGCTGTCGCGCGCCAGTCTAAGCCCTTGCCGGGTTCGGGGAAATCCGCCCATTGCCCCTGTTTCTTTGAAACTCCTTCCGATAATGTCGCGGCAATCGAGCGGGGGGCAGATGGCGGAAGACGAGCAGGAAACCGTCGAGCGGGACGACGACGAATACGCCCTCGACACCGAGGTCGTGGACGCCATCCTCCAAGCCGTCGAGGCGGGCGATGCCGCCACGATCGACACGCTGATGGAGCCCTTGCACGCGGCCGACATCGCCGACCTTTTCGAGCAGATCGGCTATGCCGAACGCGCCGACCTGATCCGGCTCTGGTCGCGCGGCATCGACGGCGAGATCCTCTCGGAACTCGACGAATCGATCCGCGAGGAAGTGATCGAGCTTCTGCCGCACGAGGTCCT
>JBFKMA010000148.1:0-6246 GCA_041630175.1 Albidovulum sp. | reverse complement strand
GACCTCGCCCGCTGGGACCGCAAGGACCTGATCCACCGCTTCGGCCAGATCGGCGACCGGCTCTGGCATCTCGCGCGCGGCGAGGATTTCCGCCGCGTGAACCCGCACGAGCCGATGCGGTCGATCTCGGCCGAGACGACGTTCGACGAGGATATCTCAGACCGCGACCTGCTCGACGGCCATCTCTGGCGGCTTTCCGAACGCGTGACTGACCGCGCGAAGGCCAAGGGGCTCGCCGGGCGCACGGTGACGCTGAAGCTGAAACGCGCCGATTTCACCGCGATCAGCCGCCGCCACACGCTCCGCGAGGCGACGCAGACCGCCGACCGGCTCTACCGCGAGGCGGCCGATCTCATGGCACAGGTCACCGACCGCGGCCCCTACCGGCTGATCGGCGTCGGGCTTTCGGACATCGTGCCGGCGCGCGAGGCCGACCTGACGCCCGACCTGCTCGACCCCGAAGCCGCGCGCCGCGCCGCGGCGGAGCGCGCCACCGACGCGATCCGCGCGCGGTTCGGGCCCGACGCCATCCTCAAGGGCCGGTCGCTGAGGTGATCATTCCGCGGCGAGCGGCATCTCGCGCCGGCCGATCCCGGCGATCTCGGCGACGACACCGGCCAGGAGCCGCTTGAAGCCGCGGAAATTGCCGTTCGGGCGGATCTCGCGCTCGTTCATGTAGAGCGCGCGGTCCATCTCGACCTGCACGGCATGCATGCGCCGCGCCGGGCGGCCATAGGTCTGGGTGTTGTAGGCGCCGGCGAAGGGCGCGTTGCGCAGGGTCCTGAGGCCCGCCGCCCGGAACGCCGCCTCGATGCGGTCCACCACCTCGCCCGAGGCCGCCGAGCCGAACCGGTCGCCGAGCACGATCTCCGGCCGCTTCGCCCCCGCCGAGGCGATCGAATCCATCGCCTCGTGCGGCATCGAATGCATGTCGACGAGGATCGATTCGCCGAACTCGGCCATCGCGCCGTCGAGCAGGCCGCGCAGGCAGTCGTGATAGGGCCGCCAGACCTGGGTGATCCGGGTCTCGGCCTCCGCCAGCGTGAGCTTGCCGCGATAGATGGCGCGGCCGCCCGCAACCACGCGCGGGATCACGCCGAGCCCGGAGGCGACGCGCGGATTGTGCACGCTGAGGCGCACGCCCTCGACCAGCGCCGGGTCGAGCTCGTCGGCGGCGCGGTTGACGTCGATATAGGCGCGCGGCACACGGGCCGCGAGCAGCGGCGCGCCGAAGGCCGGCACATCCTCGAGAAGCTCGTCGATGAAGGCGTCCTCGGAGGAGCGGATCGTGCGCTCGTCGAGTACCGAGGCGCGCAGGAAGCCGGCCGGGTAGTCGCGTCCCGAATGCGGCGAGGCGAAGACCACGCTGGTCAGCCGCCGCGCGGGAAGCGAAAGGTGGAAGGGTGAACCGATCATGGCCGTTCCTTGCGAATGCCAAAACTATAGCGGCAAAAAACACATTGCCAAAACCCCTTGAAAGCCGCCCCGACTCCTTTTATAGACCCGGCACCGATGCGGTTCGGTCTGCGGTCGCCCTCTGGCGACGCGATGGAATCACTGACGGTAAGGGCGGTTAGCTCAGCGGTAGAGCACTACGTTGACATCGTAGTGGCCACTGGTTCGATCCCAGTACCGCCCACCATCCGCCCCCGATTCGGGGGCATTGTAGTTTTCAAGGGCGCGACGCGCGCCGCGAATAGGAGAAGACCGATGAAGGTCAGGAACTCGCTCCGCTCGCTGAAGTTGCGCCATCGCGACTGTCAGATCGTGCGCCGCAAGGGCCGCGTCTACGTGATCAACAAGACGCAGCGCCGCTTCAAGGCCCGCCAGGGCTGAGGCTTCGGCCGCGGGAATTCGAAGGGCCGCCGGGAAACCGGCGGCCCTTCGCGTTGTGGGCGCGCGCTCAGAGCGAATCGACCATCAGCCGCGCCACGGTCTGCTGCGTGAGGTACCCCGTCACCGGCAGGCCGCGCGCCTGCTGGTAGCGCCGCAGCGCGCGGCGCGTGTCGTCGTCGAAGACGCCGTCCGCCCGCCCCGGATCGAGCCCGAGCCCGGCCAGCCGCTGCTCGACGAGCGAGCGCATCGCCTGGTTGAGCCCGAGCGCCTGCTCGGTGCGCTCGGCCTGCAGCCGCGCCGCGTCTTCGGCGGCGGACGGCTCGCGCGCGGCGAGGATCCGCCGCGCCTCGTCGGCGAAGGCGCCCTGCGGATACGCCGCGAGATAGGCGCGGAACCCCTCCACCGTGTTGCGCCTCAGCGCCTCGTCCCAAGCGGCACGGTCGCCGGCCGCCGCGTCCGCCTGGCGCGCGTCCTCGATCGCGTCGAGCCGCGCCTGCGCGAGATCGGCGAAGAGCCCGTCGGGATAGCGCCCGAGATAGGCCCTGAGCCCCGCCTCGTCGCCCGCCGCCCCGGTCTGGTCCCAGTAGAGCCGGTCCTCGCGGTCCTGCGCGGCCTGGCGCGCCGCCGCCTCGGCTTCGAGCTCGGCCGCCCGCGCCCCGGCCTGGGCCGACAGGGCGGCAAGCTGCGGCGCGTCGATATAGCCGGTCGCCGCGTGGCCGTTGCGGCTCTGCCAGGTGGCGATGGCGCGGCGCGAGGCCGGGCCGAAGACGCCGTCGATGCCGCGCGGGTCGATATCCAGGAGCGAAAGATCGCGCTGCACCTGCCGGCGCCGCTCGCGGCTGAGACCCAGGGCCGCCTCCGCCGCCCGCGCCGACGTAACCGGGTCGGAACCCTCATCGAGCGCCCGCCGCGCCGCCTCGGCGAAGATCCCCTCGGGGTAGCGCCGCAGATAGGCTTCGTAGCCGTAGCGCGTGTCGATGGCCCGCGTTGCCTCCCACAAGGCCCGTTCGGCGGCGAGCGCGTCTTCCGCCGCCGTGGCCGGCGGCTCCGGCAATGGCACCGGCACCGGCGCCTCGGCCCCGGCTTCCGGCAGGAACGGCGCGGCATTGCCGAGATAGCCCTCGGCCGCCAGATCGTCGGCCCGCGCGGCCAAAGCCGCCGCCGTCAGCCCGCGTACGGTCACGACCTCGGCGGCGAATTCCGCCACCTCCTCGGCCTCGCCATGGATCACCGTGACGCCTTGCGGGATGTCGAGCGCGCCGATCCCCGAGACAAGCCCGCGGCCGAGCGCGATGCGCCGATCCTCGGTGCCGAGCAGCACCAGCGCCCCGCCCGGCCGTTCGGCGGCGATGCGCAAGACCGTCGCGAGCGACATCCCCGCCCCATCGACCGAGGCCAGCGTCGGCCGGTCGGTCTGGACGCCGAGCAGCCAGGTCTCGTCGCCGGAATGGACGAAATGCCCGGCCAGGAGGATCACGCTGCGCCCCGGCTGTTCGGTATCGCCGTAATGCTCGGCCAGGAGGTCGCGCATCGTCGCGGCGGTGAGGTCGGAGCCCTTGCGCACCGCGAAGCCCGCCCGCTCCAGCGCCTCGGCCGCGTCCATCGCGTCGTCGGCCGCGGAAATGTCCCTGGCGTTGCGGTAGTTCTCGTTGCCGATCACCAAAGCGGCATCCTGGGCCAGGGCCGGGCCCGCGGCGATCACCGCCGCCATCACCATCGTCAGACGCATCCCGTCTCCTTCTCTCGGGTGCGCGCGACGGCTATTCGTACTGGCGCTGATCCTCGATCACCTTGCCGTCATTGGGCAGGGAACCCCGGGGGACCAGCTCGATGCGGCCGCGCAGCTTCAATGTGTCCATCACGGACTTCTCGTATATTGCCGCATCCTGCGCGTCGGTTTCCACCCTAACCGTCATCACGTCCATCTCGCCCTCGCGCGAGGCGACGACGCGGGCGCGGGCGACCTCGGCGTGGCGGGCGACGAAATCGGCGACCTGTTCGGGGCGCACGAACATGCCCTTGATCTTGGTGGTCTGGTCGGCGCGGCCCATCCAGCCCCGGATGCGCAGGTTGGTGCGGCCGCAGGGGCTCTGGCCCGGCATCACCGCCGAAAGGTCGCCGGTGGCGAAGCGGATCAGCGGATAGTCGGGGTTGAGCGTCGTCACCACGACCTCGCCGACCTCGCCTGCGGGCACCGGGTCGCCGGTGCCGGGGCGGACGATCTCGACGATCACGCCCTCGTCGACGATCATCCCCTCCATCGCCGGGCTTTCATAGGCGATGTTGCCGAGATCGGCGGTGGCGTAGCATTGCAGGCAGGCGATGCCGCGATCGGCATATTCCTGGCGCAGGCTCGGGAACAGCGCCCCGCCGCCCACCGCGGCCTTGGCGATCTTCAGCCGCTCGCCCATCTCCTCGGCGCGGTCGAGGATCACCTTGAGGTAATCCGGCGTCCCGGCATAGGCGGTGGTGCCGATATCGGCGGCGGCGCGGACCTGCAGGTCGGTCTGGCCGGTCCCGGCGGGCAGCACCGTCGCCCCCACCGCCCGCGCGCCGTTCTCGAAGATCATCCCCGCCGGCGTCAGGTGGTAGCCGAAGCAGTTCTGCACGATGTCGCCCTCGCCCACCCCGCAGGCATGCAGGAACCGGCCCATCCGCCACCAGTCGTGGCTGACCCCGCCCGGCTCGTAGATCGGGCCCGGCGACTGGAAGACATGCGCGAGATTCGCCACCGGCAGGCCGCCGAAGGGCGGGCGCGCCTTCTGCCGCCTGGTCAGCTCGGACTTCCTCAAGACCGGCAGCCCCGCCAGCCCGGACAGGTCCCCGACCGGCGCGAGACCGTTCCGCCCGAGCTGCGCGTTCAGCGCCGCGAGCTGATCCGCCGCGCGCTGGTCGGCGGAGCGGGTTTCGAGGTCGTCGTAATGGGTCACGTCCTGATCCTTCATCACGAAAGCCACCGCTTGCGGCGGCGGTAGGAGCGTACGTCGCGGAACGACTTGCGGCCCTCGTCCGACATGCCGAGGTAGAATTCCTTGACGTCGGGGTTCTCGCGCAGCTCCTTGGCGGGCCCGTCCATCACCACGCGGCCCGATTCGAGGATGTAGCCGTAATGCGCGTAGCGCAAAGCGACGTTGGTGTTCTGCTCGGCCAGAAGGAAGGTCACGCCCTCGTTCTCGTTGACCGACTTCACGATCTCGAAGATCTGCTCGACGAGCTGCGGCGCGAGCCCCATCGAGGGCTCGTCGAGAAGGATCGTCTCGGGCCGCGACATCAGCGCCCGGCCGATCGCGCACATCTGCTGCTCGCCGCCCGAGGTGTAGCCGGCCTGGCTGCGGCGGCGTTCCTTGAGGCGCGGGAAATAGCTGTAGACCATCTCGAGGTCGCGGGCGATCGCGGCGGCGCCGTCCTTGCGGGTATAGGCCCCGGTCAGGAGGTTCTCCTCGACCGTGAGATGCTCGAAGCAGTGGCGGCCCTCCATCACCTGGATGACGCCCATCTGCACGAGATCCGAGGGGCTCTGGTTCTGCACCGGCTGGCCGCGATAGGCGATCGAGCCCTTGGTGACCTCGCCGCGCTCGGAATGCAGCAGGTTGGAGATCGCCTTCAGCGTCGTGGTCTTGCCCGCGCCGTTGCCGCCGAGAAGCGCGGTGATCCCGCCCTTCGGCACGGCGAGGCTCACGCCCTTCAGGACGAGGATCACGTGGTTGTAGATCACCTCGATATTGTTGACCTCGAGAAGCGTCTCGGTCTTGCCGGCGTCGAGCATTGTGTCCTCCCCGAGCGGATATTGATCCAAAGGCCCCCGGCCCTGGTCGGGCCGGGGAAGGTCATGGCAAGCGCTCAGTTGCAGCGCTCGGCGATATTGTTCTCGGCGGCGAAGGCCATCGAGTCTTCCATCACCAGCGGCGTCAGCACCTCGTCATCCGGCGCGATGAAGCCGGTGATCAGGCTCCACTTCTTCGCCGCGGCATCCCATTGCTGGATCAGTGCGTTGCCAGGGCCGCCGTGATCCTCGCAGGAGGAGGCGAAGGGCTGGCCGAAGTTCGGCAGGCCGAGCTCTTCCATCCGCGCCTCGGTGATCTCCAGCGCCTCGAAGCCGTCGCGCACCTGGGCGGCGTTGACGTCGCCGGTGCCATGGATCTCCTGCGCCTTGCGGATCGCCTCGGAGATCACCATCGCCGCGTACATGCCGCGCGAATAGAGCACCGAGCCGACCTGGTCGCCGGCGCCGGAGGCCTTGCCGGCCTCATGCACGTATTTCTTCAGATCCTCGTAGACCGGGTATTCCATCCCGGTGCCGTGCATGGCGAGCGACTTGTAGCCATTGGCGCCGTCGCCGGCCGGCAGCACGTCGTTCTCCGAGCCCGACCACCAGACGCCGATGAAGTTCTCCATCGGGAAGCGGATGTT
>JBFKMA010000147.1:0-6327 GCA_041630175.1 Albidovulum sp. | reverse complement strand
GTGCATCCGCCGGCGCGGAAGTTCAATGCGGGGCAGAAGATCATCTTCTGGGCGGTCGTGATCCTCGGACTGTCGATTTCGCTGTCCGGTCTGTCGCTCCTGTTCCCGTTCCAGATCCCGATCTTCGCCAAAACCTTCGTGGCACTGAACGCGACCGGGCTGCCGCAGCTGCTCGGCTTCGGCGCGCTGCCGGAGGCGCTCTTCCCGCACGAGGAAATGCAGCTCGCCCAGCTCTGGCACGGCATCGTCGCCTTCATCTTCATCGCCGTGATCATCGCCCATATCTATCTCGGCTCGATCGGGATGGAGGGGGCCTTCGACGCGGTCAGTTCCGGTGAGGTCGACGTGCAATGGGCGAAGGAACACCATTCCCTGTGGTACGAGGAGGTGACGGGCGAAAAGCCCAGCCACGCCTCGGCCGCACCGGCGGAATGACGGCAGGGGGGAGCGAGAGATGAAGGTGATGCTTCTGGCGTTCCTGACCGCGGCCGTGCTTGCCGTCGCCGCCGACCTTGCGCTTGACCGGGCCGGGTTCTCGTCCGAGGAAACGACAAGCGGACCCGCCGTGCGCCTCCGCTGACGCGCGGCGGGCCATCGGCGCAGCCCGCGCCTGGTTCAGGGCACCGCGTAGGGGATCAGTTCCGACGGCTCCAGCCGGTCCTGCCAGAGCGGGCTGCCGTCCGGCGCCTCGAGCCGCAATCCAAGCCAGTCGAGATCCTGCACGGCCGGTGAAAGCGCGACGGTATAGCAGCGCTCGCCGATCGGGATCGGAAAGCTCGCCACGCCGAACGAGCGTTCGGGCGCATAGGCGCGCGCCTGGCGGTGGAACGTGACCCAGAGCGTGGGGTCGCCTTCACCGGTCTTCAGGCAGGTCTCGCCGATATGGACGAAGGCGCGCGGACCGAGGCAGAACTGCCCCATGTCGCCGCCGAGCGGGGCGCAGGCGAGCGCATCGGTGAAGGGCTCGAACTCCTCGAGGCAAAGATAGGCCATGCCTTCGTGGATGAAGGCCGAGCCGGCGGCCGGAAAGGCGTGGCAGCGCCGCGGGCTGACCGGCAGCGAGGCGATAGTGTCGGGCAGGCCGAACATCTCGCGGAAGATGCCGAGCCGGGGATTGCCGGCATGAAGGCTCGACCAGCCGGCGAGCGTGCCCCAGGACAGGTCGCTCCTTTTGACGCTGCCGACAAGCCGGAAAGGCGGGCCGGAATAGCCGGGCAGTGTGGCCAGCCTTGCATAGATCGCGCGGGCGAGTTCCCTGTCGCGCTCGCCGATCCGGGCGCTGTCGGACCAGAAGGCGCTCGCCGTCAGAGCGAAGATCGCGGCCATGAACCCGAGCACGCCGAGCCCGGCCGCGGCGAGGGCCGCGCGCAGGCGCGGCAGCCGGTGCGCGGCCAGCGTCAGCCCCGCGACAAAGACCGCGGCGGTCCAGAAGCCAATATAGCCGAAGGCCCGCGGCGGAACGCTGTCGCCTTCGTAGGCGAGCCAGAAGAGGATCGGAAACACGAAGAACGCCAGGCCCGCGCCAATGGCCATGCGCGCCGCTGCCAGTGTGCGCGCGCGCGCGCCACCCCGCCAGGACAGCGCGGCGAATCCGAGCAGCCCGAGCCCGACGAGCGAGAAGAGCCCCATCGCCGCGCGCAAGGAGAAGGGCAGGCGCATCAGGGTCCCGGTATGGAGGCCGCGGATCAGCGTGGGCAGCTCGCCGAGCTTGGCCCGGAAGCCCGCCGCATCGGCTGCCTGAAAGCGCCGCGCCTCGATCTCGATGCCCATGGTCGCGGCGTAGAGTCGCCATTCGAGCAGATAGAGGCCGATCGCGACCACCGAGGCGATGGCGCCCAGCACGGCCAGCCGCACCGCCGTGGCGAACGACACCCGGTCGGCGCGGACCAGCGCCAGCACGGGCACGATCAGCCCGGCCACGGCAAAGGTCTGGTAGATCGCCACCGAGAAGGCGAGAAGCTGCCCGGCGGCCAGCACAGCGGCCACCTGAAGCGCCCGCGCCTTGCCCTCGGCCCGCGCGACAAGCTCGAACGCCACGACCGAAAGCGCCAGCGCGAAGGGATAGGCGAAGACGTTGCTGGCAAAGCTCAGAACGTCGGCCATGAAGAGATGGTTCGTGCCGATGGCGAAGACGGCGAGCGTCGCGGCCGGGCGCAGGGTCGGTGCCGCCGCCCACCGTGACAGGATATGCGCGGCCCAGTAGAGGCAGGGAAAGGCCAGCGCGAGCTGGATCGGCAGCAGGAACCGCTCGCCCAGGAGGTCGCGGAAGATCACTTCCAGTAGCCAGCGGCCCTCGACCGCCGTCCAGAGCGGCGAGACACCGGCGATATGGCGCCAGTCGTCGGAGTGGTAGCCGTCGTTGAGGACCCCGTAGCCCGTGACCAAGAGGAACAACCCCGCCGCCAGGGCGAATGCGCGGGTCGGCGTCAGCCCGGGAAGCGGCCCGGATGGCTCGTCCGCAATTGAACCGCTGGTCTTGTCGTCCATCGCCCTGTGCCGCCATACTGGCCCCCTGGGTGGCCGCAACCGGCCCCCGATGGCGAGCCTTTCCCAATCGCCCTAGTGCTGTCAACACGGGGGGCCGGTCGCGCGGACGCCCCGGCCGTGTGCCTCGTCCAATGTCGCGCGGCGGCGGGCTTTGTTTACCCACGCCCCGCGGTCAGGTGTCCTCGGGTCCGTCGAAGCCCAGGGCGCTTTCGACGATATAGAGCGGGCGCTGCTTGGCTTCGCTGTAGAGCCGGCCGAGATACTCCCCGATAATGCCGAGGACCACGAGCTGGATGCCCCCCATGAAGATCACCGCGACCATGGTCGAGGCATAACCGGGCACGTCCGTACCGAGGATCAGCGTGCGCAGGAGCAGGTAGAGGCCGTAGAGCATTGCGATGATCGCGAAGATCAGCCCGAAATAGCCCGCGACCCTGAGCGGAGCCGTCGAGTAGCCGGTGATCCCGTCCAGCGCGAAGTTCCACAGCCGCCAGTAGTTGAACTTGGTCTTGCCGGCGGCGCGGCGGGGGCGTTCGTATTCGATGCTCGTCTGGCGGAACCCGACCCAGGAGAACAGCCCTTTCATGAAGCGGTTGCGTTCGCGGAGCTGCTTCAGCGCATCGACGACCTGCCGGTCCATGAGCCGGAAATCCCCGGCGTTTTCCGGGATCTTGACGTTCGAGACCTTGTTGAGCACCGCGTAGAAGGCAGCCGCCGTGGTCCGTTTCAGCCAGCTGTCGGTATGGCGCGCGTTGCGCACCGCGTAGACGACATGGTTGCCCGCGCGCCAGAGCCGCACGAATTCGGTGATTAGTTCCGGCGGATCCTGAAGATCCGCGTCGAGCGGCACCACTGCGTCGCCCGAGGCATGGTCGAGCCCGGCCGTCAGGGCCAGTTCCTTGCCGAAATTGCGCGCGAGGTTGATGACCTTGATCCGCGGGTCGCGCCAACTGGCGGCGCGCAGGATCTCGGCGGTGCGGTCGCGGCTGCCGTCATTGACGCAGATGATCTCGTAGCTCTCGCCGATGCCGGCCAGAACCTCCTCGAGTCGCGCGAAGAAGAGGTCGAGCACTTCTTCCTCGTTATAGGCGGCGACGACGATGCTGAGTGTCGGCCGGCCTTGCGGACGAGGTCCGGTTGCCGTCCCTGCCACGCGCATGGAACCCTCGAACTGACTTGTCTCGCTCCCGTGCTCCATCTCAGCTTTCCCGTCGGACCCATTGAACGGCATCGGATTTTCCGATCCTCTCCTCTATAGCGCGAAATGTCCGCGCGTCAGCCGGTTTTCTCTCCGGCCCAGCCGGATCGACCCGGTCCGGCTGGGCCCAAATGAGGATATTGCGTGACGGATTTCTCGGGAAAATTGTCAGGCCGGGCCAAGCGGGGCATAGTGGAACACTGGAAATTGGCGCCAATGGCGATTTCCCGCGGCGCGTCCACGCGTTGCCGGCTGAAACTTCCTCGGCTAGGCTTTGGCATCGCGAACGGGGACGTGGCTTGATGAACGCCGGACCGAGACAAGCGGTGGAGCGACGCGCGGTTCCGGCAGGGCGCCGTCTGCGCGATTTCGTCGGACTGACCAAGCCGCGGGTGATGTCGCTTGCGGTCTTCACCGCGCTCGTCGGGATGGTGATGGCGCCGGGTAGCCTGCCGCCCGCGGCCGCAGCCCTGTCGGCGCTGGCCATCGCGCTCGGCGCGGGCGGCGCGGGGGCGCTCAACATGTGGTACGACGCGGGGATCGACGCGAAGATGGCGCGGACCGCGCGGCGCGCGCTGCCGGCGGGGCGGGTGCGGCCCGCCGAAGCGCTGGCCCTCGGGCTCGGGCTTTCGGCGCTTGCGGTCCTGGCGCTCGGCTACGTGGCCAACTGGCTTGCCGCCGGATTGCTGGCCTTCACGATCTTCTTCTACGTCGTGATCTACACGGTCTGGCTGAAGCGGGCGACGCCGCAGAACATCGTCATCGGCGGTGCGGCCGGGGCGCTGCCGCCGGTGATCGGCTGGGCGGCGGTCGCGGGCGAGGTCGGGACGGTACCGCTCCTCCTGTTCCTCATCATCTTCCTCTGGACGCCGCCGCATTTCTGGTCGCTGGCGCTGCTGAAGACCCGCGATTATGCCGCGGCCGGGATTCCGATGATGCCGAATGTCGCGGGCGAGGCCGCGACGCGGCGGCAGATCCTCTTCTATGCGCTTCTGCTGGTGCCGGTGAGCCTGCTGCCCTGGGCGGTGGGCGCGACCGGCGCTGCCTATGTGGTGGGCGCGACCGGCGCTGCCTATGCGGTGGCGGCGGCGCTGCTCGGCGGCGTCTTCGTGCTCAGGGCGTGGAGGCTGGCCAGGGCGGAGGCCGCGGAGGCCGCGCGCGCGCCAGCGCGGGCGCTATTCGCCTGGTCGATCCTCTATCTGCTCCTGATCTTCGCGGCGCTGCTCATCGACGCTGCCCTGGGCGGGCCGGTTCCGGGCTGAGCGAGGTTCTACTGCGCCCCGAAGAAGGTGATGCGCGAGAACAGCGTGTAGTCGGACTCGGCGGTCATGATCGCGAGGAAGACCAGCACGGCGAGCGGCGGCAAGAGGATCGCATAGGCCAGCGCCAGCCGTTCCCAGGCCATGTGCATGAAGACCGCGACGATGAGCCCCGCCTTCAGGAGCATGAAGACGATGATCAGGCTCCAGCGCAGGAGGCCCTGAAGCTGGGCGTAGTCGACGAAATAGGAACCCGCGCTGAGCACGAAGAGCAGCAACCAGACGACGAGGTAGAGCTTGATCGGGTGCTGCTGCCCTTCTTCGTGGGTATGCGCCGCTGCCATGTCGCTGTTTTGGATGGTCGTTTCGGTCATGTCCCCTCACCACAGATAGAAGAACGCGAAGATGAAGACCCAGACGAGGTCGACGAAGTGCCAGTAGAGGCCCATGATCTCGACCGCCTCGTAATCGCCCTTCTCGCGGCAGAGCCAGCTTCGGCGGCCCGAGTCGAACTCGCCCTTCCAGACCTTCGTGGCCACGATCAGAAGGAAGATCACCCCGATAGAGACATGGGTGCCGTGGAAGCCGGTGATCATGAAGAAGCTGGCCCCGAACTGCTCGGCCCCCCAGGGGTTGCCCCAGGGCCGGACGCCCTCGGAGATGAGCTTGGACCATTCGAAGGCCTGCATGCCGACGAAGGTGGCGCCCAGGGCCGCGGTCGCGATCATCAGGAGCGCCGTGCTCCTGCGCTGCTTGCTGTAGGCGCAGTTCACCGCCATCGCCATCGTCCCCGAGGACGAGATCAGCACGAAGGTCATGATCGCGATCAGGATCAGGGGAACGTCGGCCCCGCCGATATGCAGCGCGAAGACCTCGCTCGCGTTGGGCCAGGCCTCGGTCGTCGATGACCGTGCGGTCATGTAGGAGACGAGGAAGATCGAGAAGATGAAGGTGTCGCTCAGGAGGAAGATCCACATCATCGCCTTGCCCCAGGACACCTTCTTGAAGGTGCGCTGGTCGGAACTCCAGTCGGCGACGAAACCTTCGAGGCCCTCCGGTCTCTGATCCGTTGCCTGGTGGCGTGTCAGCGTGGCGTCGGCCATCCGTCCCTCCTCATGTCAGTAACGCGCGGCAGAGCGCGACCAGATCGCTGGCCCAGCCCATCAGAAGGGCGAGCATCCCGAGCCAGACGATCAGCAGGAAGTGCCAGTAGGTCGCGCAGAGCTCGACGCCGAGCGTGATCCGCCGCGGCTCGTCCTGCCGCAGCAGGCGCGCTCCGGTCCGGGCGAGGGCGGCGAGCCCGCCGAGGATATGGAGCCCGTGCAGCCCGGTGATCACGTAGAAGAAGCTCGCGCCGGGATGGGCGGCGAGTGGCTGGCCGCT
>JBFKMA010000146.1:0-6329 GCA_041630175.1 Albidovulum sp. | reverse complement strand
CTCGGCCGTCTCCGAGGGCGCGAGCAGGAGCAGGATGTCGCCCGCGCGGATCTTCGCCTTGCGAAGCGGTCCGGTGACGCGATGCCCGCGCCGCGAGATTCCCATCAGCGCGGTGCGGTGGCGCCAGATCAGCCCGACGGAATCGACGGTCTTGCCGCGGATGCGGGCGTCGGCCCGCACCACCGCCTCGACCATGGTGAAGCCCGCCTTCTCGGCGCTGAGATAGTGCTTGCGGCGATGGTCGGCGAAGTCGAGCTTGAGGCTCGCACGGAACTCATCGAGCGGCTCGGCCTCGGCCTCGACGAGGATCACGTCGCCTTCGCGCAGCTTCTCGCCGCGCGCCACGCCGTAGCGCCGCTCGTCGCCGCGGATCAGCGCCATGACCGCGACGCCGGCCTGGTCACCCTCTTCGTAGAGACTGCCCATCGTCTTGCCGGCGAGCTTCGAGCCCTCCGGCACGATCAGCTCGGCGACATAGGCCGCGGTGTCGCGCGCCGCCGCCGCATCCTCGCGCTTGGGGATCAGCCGCCAGCCGACAAGCGCCACGAAAGCGAGCCCGGCAAGCGCCACGACCCCACCCACCGGCGCGAAATCGAACATCGCGAAGCTTTCCCCGAGCGCGTCCTCGCGGATCGTCGCGATGATGATGTTGGGCGGCGTGCCGATCAGCGTGACCATGCCGCCGAGGATCGTCGCGAACGAGAGCGGCATCAGCGACAGGCCGGGGCTGCGGCCGGCCTTGCGCGCGCTCGCGACATCGACCGGCATCAGAAGCGCCAGGGCCGCGACGTTGTTCATGAAGGCCGACAGGACGCCGCCCACCGCCCCCATGATCGAGATATGCGCGCCAAGCCCGCGCCCGGCGTCGATGAACGTGCGGGTGATCAGCATCACTACCCCCGCGCGCGTCAGCCCGGCCGAGACGACGAGGACGAGCGCCACCACCAGCGTCGCGGGGTGGCCGAAGCCCTCGAACGCGGTCTTGGCGGGCACGAGGCCCGCGACGACGGCGGCGATCAGCGCCGTGAAGGCCACGAGGTCGTAGCGCCAGCGGCCCCAGATCAGCGCAGCGAAGACGAGGCCGAAGAGGAGAAAGAGGAGGATCTGGTCCTGGGTCATGGCGCGCTCCGGCTGTCCGGCCCAATGAAGCCCGCCCGCGCGACGGGATGCAAGCCGTGCGGTGCCGCGGCGGGCTTGCGGGCGGGGGCGCGGCTGACATATAGAGGCGCGAAACCCGAGATACCGACGGAGTAGGTCATGGCTGGCCATTCAAAATGGGCCAATATCCAGCATCGCAAGGGGCGGCAGGACGCGGCCCGTTCGAAGCTGTTCTCGAAGCTGGCGAAGGAAATCACCGTCGCCGCGAAGATGGGCGACCCGGACCCCGAGAAGAACCCGCGCCTCCGGCTCGCGGTGAAGGCGGCGAAGGCGGTCTCGTGCCCGAAGGACGTGATCGAGCGCGCGATCAAGAAGTCGCTCGGCGGCGATGCCGACGACTACACCGAGATCCGCTATGAGGGCTACGGCCCGAACGGCATCGCGATCATCGTCGAGGCGATGACCGACAACCTCAACCGCACCGCGTCCAACGTCCGCTCGACCTTCACCAAGTTCGGCGGCAATCTCGGCACCACCGGTTCGGTCAGCTTCATGTTCGACCGGGTGGGCGAGATCATGTATCCGCCCGCGGCGGGTGACGCCGACACGGTGATGATGGCCGCGATCGAGGCCGGGGCCGACGACGTCGAATCCGACGAGGAAGGGCACTGGATCTACTGCGCCGATTCCGACCTGTCGGCGGTGTCGGACGCGCTCGAGAAGGTGCTCGGCGAATCCGAGGAATCGAAGCTCGTCTGGCGGCCGCAGAACCGCACCGATGTCGATCTCGAGACCGCGCAGAAGCTGATGCGGCTGATCGAGACGCTGGAGGACGATGACGACGTCCAGACCGTGACCGCGAACTTCGACATCCCCGAAGAGGTCGCGGCGCAGCTCTGAGCCGCGCCGCAGGTTTCCTCAAGCGAACGGGCGGCCTCAGCCCCGCAGCAGCACGGCGCCGGCTTCCCTGCGGATCGCCGCCGTCAGCGGCGCCAGAGCCGCGCCGGTCAGGCGGCCCACCTGCCAGTGCAGCGCCACGTCCAAGGGCGCCTCGGGGGCGAGCGCCACGAGCCGCCCCGAGGCGAGATCGTCGCGGATCAGCACTTCGGGGTTCATGCCCCAGCCCATGCCGAAGCGGGCGGCCTCGACGAAGCCCTGGCTCGAGGCGAGGTAATGCGCGGGCAGGGCGATGCGGCGGCCGGTCAGCAGGCGCGCCCAGTCCGATTGCAGCCGGTCCTTCTGGTTGAAGATCAGCGCCGGCGCCCGGGCGAGGGCCTCGGCGCTCACGCCGTCCGCGAACCAGCGGGCGACGAAATCGCGGCTCGCGGTCGCGACATAGCGCAGGGCACCGAGCGCATGGCTGTCGCAGCCCGTGACCGGCGCGGCGCGGGCGGTCACCGCCGCATGGACCTCGCCGCGTCGGAGCCAGTCGGCCGAATGGTCCTGATCGTCGATGACGAAGTCGTAAAGCAAGCCCGGCACGGACGCGAGCGCAGGCAGCACCCAGGTGGCGAGGCTGTCGGCATTGACCGCGATCCGCACCGTGGGCGTCTCGGCCGCCTCCTGCGCCCCGAGATCGGCGGCCAGCGCATTTTCGAGAAGCCGCACGTCCTCCGCGTGCCGGGCCAGGCGCGCGCCCGCCGCGGTGGCGCGGGCGGGCTGGTCGCGGATCACCAGCACCGTGCCGAGCCGCTCCTCGAGCGCCTTCAGGCGCTGCGAGACCGCCGAGGGCGTGACATGGAGCCGGGCGGCCGCAGCCTCGAACGAGCCGGTGCGCAGGATCGCCGCGAGGGCTTCGAGCTGGGCCGGGTCATGCATTAGCAGAGCTTATGTCAGCTTCGGATCTTTAATTGGATTAATAGAAGGCGCCACGCTAATCAAGCACCGGAACCGGGAGGGCGCGATGCTGGCGGCGGGATTATCGGGTTTTCAGCTCTCGCTGGGGCTGATCATGGCGATCGGGGCACAGAACGCCTTCGTGCTGCGCCAGGGGCTCCGGCGCGAGCATGTGCTGGCCTGCGTGCTGTTCTGCGCGACCTCGGACGCGGTGCTGATCATGGCAGGGGTCACCGGGTTCGCCGCGGCGAGCGCGAGTGCGCCCTGGCTCGGGCCGGCCCTGCGCTGGGGCGGGGTCGCGTTCCTGACGTTCTATGCGCTCCGCGCGGCACTGGCGGCGCTGCGCGGCGGCGGGGCGCTGCAGCCGCGCGCGGCGGGGGGCGGGGCGGCCTTTCGCGTGCTGGCCGCGCTCGCGGCGATCACCTGGCTCAACCCGCATGTCTATCTCGACACGGTAGTGCTGCTCGGCTCGATCTCGGCGCAGTATCCGGGGCACGAGATCGCCTTCGGCGCGGGAGCGGCCCTCGCTTCCTATGCCCTCTTCTTCACGCTCGGCTACGGCGCGCGGCTCCTCGCGCCGGTCTTCGCGAAGCCCGCCTCCTGGCGGGTCCTCGATGGCGGCGTGGCGGTGGTGATGGCGGCCATCGCCGGCCGGCTCGCCATCGGCTGAGCCTTGCGCCCGGCGCCGCGATACGCTCAGGTCGCGCCATGATCGCCGAAGACCAGAGCCGCCCGGTTGTGGGCATTCTGTGGATGCTCGCCACCGGGCTCTGTTTCGTCGCGGTCACCGGGGTGGTGCGCCATCTCGGCACCGGCCTGCCGGCGGTCGAGGCCGCGTTCATCCGCTTCGTCTACGGCATCGCCTTCCTGGCTCCGGCGCTCGCGCCCGCGCTGCGGCGCGGCCTTGCGGCCGGGGTCTGGCCGCTGGTGCTCGGGCGCGGCGCCTTCCATGTGCTGGCGGTGACGCTGTGGTTCTTCGCGATGGCGCGGATCCCGGTCGCCGAGGTCACGGCGATCGGCTACATGAACCCGGTCGTCGTGACGCTCGGCGCGGCGCTGTTCCTCGGCGAGCGGCTCGCGGCGCGGCGGCTGATCGCGATCGGGGTGGCGCTCGCCGGCGCGATGATCGTGCTCAGGCCGGGGTTGCGCGAGGTGAGCGCCGGCCACCTGGCACAGCTCGGCGCGGCGGCCTGTTTCGGCATCTCCTACCTCTTCGCCAAGCGGCTCTCGGCGCAGCTCGCGCCCGCGACGATCGTGGCGCTGTTGTCGCTGACGGTCACGGTCGGGCTCGCGCCCTTCGCCGCCGCGGTCTGGGTGCGCCCGAGCCTCGAGCAGCTCGGCTGGCTCGGCGTGGTCGCGGGTTTCGCGACGCTTGGCCATTACACGATGGCGCGCGCCTTCGCCGCCGCGCCGCTCACGGTGACGCAGCCGGTGACGTTCCTGCAGCTCGTCTGGGCGACGGCGCTCGGCTGGCTGGCCTTCGGCGAGGCGGTGGACCCTTTCGTGCTGGCGGGCGGCGCGCTCATCATCGCGGCGATCAGCTACATGACCTGGCGCGAGGCGCGGCTGAAGCGCCGCGCGGTCACCCCGCCGCCGGAAGCGGTGAGGATCTGACCGCGGCGCGTTTGGAAGGCAGGCCCGAATGGCGTAGACTTCCCCCTTTGGAATGGTGGATTGCATGTCGGATGTTTCGGTGATCGGCCTCGGTGCCATGGGCAGCGCGCTGGCGAGCGCGCTATTGAACGGCGGTTACGCGGTGACGGTCTGGAACCGCTCGCCCGGAAAGGCCGCTTCGCTCGTCGCGGCAGGCGCGGACCTGGCCGGGTCGGCCGCCGAGGCGATCCAAGCGAGCCCGGTGACGCTGACCTGCATCGCCTCGCACGACAAGACGCTGGTGCTCTTGCGCGAGGCCGGCGACGCCGTCGCCGGCCGCACGATCATCGAGCTCAGCACCGGCGGCGCGGCGGATGCCGAGGCCCTGGCCGCGCATCTCGACGGGCAGGGGGCGGAGTGGATGATCGGCATCATCAACGCCTACCCGACCGGCATCGGCCTGCCCGAGACCGTGCTTCTGATGGTCGGCCCGGAGCCGGTCTGGCAGAGATGCCAGCCCGTGATCCGTACGCTCGGCGGCGGCTCCGCGCGGGTGGGGGAGGCGGCCGGCATGATCGCGGCGCTCTTCGCCGCGCTCTTCACCACCCGCCAGGGCTTCATGTTCGGCATGATCTATGGCGGGCTCGTCTGCCGCAAGGCGGGCATCCCGCTCGACGTGTTCGCGGCGCAGGTGCCGGTATCGCTGGGCGTGCTTCCCGCCTATCACAAGTATTTCGCCGACACCGTTCCGGCGGGGAAGTTCGACAACCCGCCCGCAACCATGACGGTCTACGCCGCCGCGCTCGACGACGCGCTTGCGACGTTCCGGGCGCTCGGCGCGCCGGCCGAGCTGCCGCAACTGTTCAGCGACCTCGCGCATCGCGGCGTCGATGCGGGGCTCGACGACAAGGCGCTGACCGCGCTTGTCGAACTCATGGCGCGGGACTGAGCCCGCCGCTCACCCGCGCGGATCGAGGAGCCGGCCGATCACGCTTTCCCGCGTGATCCGGCCGAGCGTGCGGCCGCCCTCGGTCACGGCGAGCGCCGGCACCTCGCGCAACTTTTCCATCACCTCGCGCACCGGCGCCTCGGGATGGACGTCGGGCGCGCTCGGGGCGCGGGCCTCGCCGGGCAGCATGATGTCGGAGGCGCGCAGCACGCCAAGCGGGTTCATGTGCGCGACGAAATCCGCGACATAGTCGGAGACCGGATTGGCGATGATCTCGCGCGCGGTGCCGCATTGCACGATCCGCCCGCCCTCCATCAGCGCGATGCGGTTGCCGATCTTGAACGCCTCGTCGAGGTCGTGGCTGACGAAGATGATCGTGCGCTTGAGCTTTTCCTGCAGTTCCAGAAGCTCATCCTGCAGCCGCGTGCGGATCAGGGGATCGAGCGCCGAGAACGGTTCGTCCATCAGCAGGATCGGCGCCTCGGTGGCGAAGGCGCGGGCGAGGCCGACGCGCTGCTGCATGCCGCCCGAAAGCTCGCCCACCTTGCGGTCGGCCCAGTCGGAAAGCCCGACGAGCGCGAGCTGGCCGTCAACCTTCTCGCGCCGCTCGGCGGCCGACTGGCCGGCAAGCTCGAGTCCGAGGCCGACATTCTCGCGCACCGTGCGCCAGGGCAGGAGGCCGAATTGCTGGAACACCATCGCCACGCATTCGCGCCGCACCCGCAGAAGGTCGGGCGCCGAGGCATGGCCGACTTCGCAACTCCAGCCGTCGTCGTGGATCGTGACCGCGCCGCGACAGACCGGGTTCAGCCCGTTGACCGCACGGAGCAGCGTCGACTTGCCCGACCCGGAG
>JBFKMA010000145.1:0-6331 GCA_041630175.1 Albidovulum sp. | reverse complement strand
GGCGGCGGCGTCGTCGGCTGCTCGGTCCTCTATCACCTGGCGAAGTTCGGCTGGTCCGATGTCTGCCTGATCGAGCGTTCGGTGCTGACGGCGGGTTCGAGCTGGCACGCCGCGGGCGGCTTTCACGCGCTGAACGCCGATCCGAACATCGCCCAGCTTCAGGCCTACACGATCGACCTGTTGAGCGAGATCGAGAAGGAGTCGGGCCAGTCGGTCGGCATGCACATGACCGGCGGCATGACGCTCGCCGGCACTCCCGACCGCTGGGAGTGGCTGCAATCGGCCTACCGGATCTTCCAGTCGATCGGTATCGAGGATGTGCGGCTGATCACGCCGGAAGAGGCGGGCGCGCTCTGCCCGGTGATGTCCACCGAAGGCATCCTCGGCGGCATGTGGGCCGACCGCGAGGGCTATGTCGACACCACCGGCACGGTCCACGCCTATGCCGGGGCCGCAAAGAAGCGCGGCGCCGAGATCATCGAGCACAACCGCGTGCTGGAGCTCATCCAGACCGCGGACGGCTGGCAGGTCTTGACCGAGAAGGGCACGATCACCTGCGAGCACGTGGTCAACGCCGCCGGCCTCTGGGCAAAGCAGGTCGGGCGCATGGCGGGGATAGAACTGCCGGTGTCGCCGCTCGCGCACCACTACCTTCTGACCGAGACGATCCCCGAGATCGCGGCGCTCGACCGCGAACTGCCGCTGGTCGTCGATCTCGAGGGCTTCACCTATATGCGGCAGGACCAGAAGGGGATGCTGCTGGGGATCTACGAGATCGACCACAAGCACTGGATGATGGACGGCGCGCCGTGGAATTACGGCATCGAGCTTCTTCAGGAGGAGCCCGACCGGATCGAGAAGGAGCTGACGCTCGGCTTCGAACGCTACCCGGTGCTGCAGAAGGCCGGGGTGCGCAACTGGGTCAACGGCGCCTTCACATTCTCGCCGGACGGCAACCCGCTCGTCGGTCCAGTGCGCGGCAAGCGGGGCTACTGGTGCGCCTGCGCGGTGATGGCGGGCTTTTTGCAGGGCGGCGGCGTGGGTAAGAGCCTCGCCGAATGGATGATCCACGGCGAACCCGAGGCGGACGTCTTCGGCATGGATGTGGCGCGCTATGGTCCTTACGCCGAGAACAAGCAGTACATCAAGGAGACCACCGGGCAGTTCTATACCCGTCGCTTCGTGATGACCTATCCCAACGAGCAGCTGCCCGCCGGGCGCCCCCTGAAGATGGCGCCGGCGCATGATGCGATGACGGCGGCGGGCTGCCGCTGGGGGGTGAGCTATGGGCTCGAAGTGCCGCTCTACTTCGCGCCGTCGCCGGATTTCGTGGAAAAGCCGACGCTCAAGCGGTCGAACGCGCATCCGATCGTCGCCGCGGAATGCAGGGCGGTGCGCGAGGCGGTGGGGCTTCTCGACATCTCCGGCTTCTCGCGCTTCGAGGTCTCGGGACCGGGGGCCGAGGCCTGGCTCGACCATGTCATGGCCTCGAAGCTGCCCGGACCCGGCCGCGCGCGGCTCGCGCCGATGCTGAGCGAGACCGGACGGCTCAAGGGCGATCTCACGGTCTTCGACTGGGGTGACGGCACTTGGTGGATCATGGGGTCCAACTACCTGCGCGAATGGCACCTGCGCTGGTTCCATGACCACATGCGGGATGGCGTCGCGCTGCGCGACATCTCGGACGCCACCGTGGGTTTCAGCCTTGCCGGCCCGAATGCCCGCAAGGTTCTGGAGAAGCTCACCGACGGTCCGATCGCCGATCTGCCCTTCATGGGCTGCGGCACCTTCGACATCGGACTGATCCGCGCCAAGGTCGGACGGCTCTCTGTCGCGGGCGAGCTCGGCTACGAGATCCACTGCTCGGCGGCCGAACACATCGCCATGCGCCAGACACTGCTGGCGGCCGGCACGGATCTCGGGATCCGCGAATACGGCTTCAACGCGCTCCTGAGCCTCCGGCTCGAGAAGAGCTTCGGCATCTGGTCGCGCGAATTCACCCAAGGCTACACGGCCCGGCAAACCGGCATGGACCGCTGGATCGCCTGGGACAAGGGCGATTTCGTCGGCCGGGACGCGGCGCTGGCCGAGCGCGACGGCGGCGGGCCGGGCCAGGTCCTCGTGACGCTCGAAGTCGAAGCCGCAGATGCCGATGCAAGCGGGTTCGAGCCGGTCTGGAAGGACGGCGCCCGCGTCGGCTTCGTCACCTCGGGCGGTTACGGCCACACCACGGGCAGGTCGCTCGCCATGGCGATGGTCGACCGTGATCTGGCGACAGAAGGCACGGAACTGACGGTCCACATCGTCGGGGCGGAACGCGGCGCGAAGGTCATCGCGCCCTCGCCCTACGACCCCGAAGGAAAGGCGATGCGCGGATGAGCACGCTGAAGGAGACGGGCGGGCGCACGCGCCGCCGACGCGGCAGCCCAACCGGAGACGGCCCGGCGCGGAAGCTGAACTACCGCCAGCTCCGCAACCCCTTCCCCGCGGTCCCGGTGTTTTCCGAAGACCGGGTCGCGGCGATTCACGACACCGCCTTGCGGGTGCTCGAGGAATTGGGGATCAAGGTGCTCCTGCCCGAAGCCCGCGCGCTCTACCGCGCCGCCGGGGCGCGGGTCGACGAGGACAGGCAGATGGTCTTCATCGGCCGCGACATCGTCGCGGCTGCCATCGCCGCGCCGCCACGCTCCTTCACGCTGCACGGCGCGGTGCCCGAGCGCGACCTTCTGATGGAGCTTGGCACGCTCAGCTTCCAGTCCGGCGCCGGCGCGCCGAACGTCACCGACCTCGTGCGCGGCCGCCGCCCCGGCACGCTCCGCGACGTGATCGAGCTGACCAAGATGGTGCAGCATTTCGACGCGATCCAGATGCTGAGCCCCGGCGTCGAGCCGCAGGATATCGACGCCGCCATCCGCCACTACGCCTTCACCCGGGCGCAGCTGACGCTTTCCGACAAGATCCCCTTCATCTTCTCGCGCGGCACGCCGCAGGTCAGGGACTGCTTCGAGATGCTGAGGAGCTTCCGCGGCCTCTCGGAGGACGAATTCCGGGCCGCGCCGCATTGCTACACGATCATCAACACCAACTCGCCCCGGCAGATCGACGTGCCGATGGCGCAGGGCCTCATCGACTTCGCGCGGGCCGGCCAGCCGTCGATCGTCACGCCGTTCTGCCTTATGGGTGCGATGGCGCCGATCACGGTGGCCGGCGCGCTGACGCTCAGCCATGCCGAGGCGCTCGCGGCGATCACGCTGACGCAGCTCGCCCGGCCCGGCGCGCCGGTGCTCTACGGCGCCTTCGCCTCGAATGTCGACATGAAGTCCGGCGCGCCGGCCTTCGGCACGCCGGAGCAGGTCAAGGCGAGCCTCGGCTCGGGCCAGCTCGCCCGCCATCTCGGCCTGCCCTGGCGCAACGCCGCCGGCTGCGCGGCCAATGTCAACGACGCCCAGGCGGCGCATGAGACGCAGATGAGTTGCTGGGGCGCGGTGCTCGCCGGGGCCACGGTCGTGATCCATGCGGCGGGCTGGATCGAGGGCGGGCTGACGGTGTCCTACGAGAAGTTCATCACCGACATGGAGATGGTCCAGACGCTCGCCGAGCTTTGCGCCGCGACCCCGGCCGACGACGCCGCGATCGCCTTCGACGCGCTCTCGGAGGTGCAGCCCGGCGGCCATTTCTTCGGCTGCGCCCATACGATGCAGCGCTATGCGACGGCGTTCTATGAACCAATCGTCGCCGACTGGTCGAATTTCGGCACCTGGACCGAGCGCGGCGCCAAGGACGCCTCGGCGCGCGCCACCGGCATCTGGCAGCGGATCGTGGCCGAGCACGAGACGCCCGCCTCCGTCCTGCCCGACCGCGTCGCGGCGCTCGACGCGTTCATCGCCCGCCGCACCGCCGAAGGCGGCGCGCCGCCCGAAAGCTGACCGGACCGGAGCCCGACCGAATGCGCGAAAGGACCACACCGCCCGCCGACCGGGCCGAGAGGGAGACGCCTGCCGGCAACGTCAAGGTCACCCGCGAGGACTGGCTGAACGTCGCGATGGACCTTCTGGTCAGCGAGGGCGTCTCGGAGGTGAAGGTGCTGACCATCGGCACCCGGCTTGGCGTCTCGCGGTCGAGCTTCTACTGGTATTTCCGGAGCCGCAAGGACCTCCTCGACCAGCTCCTCGGCGAATGGGAGCGCACCAATACCGGGATTCTCGTCCGCCACTCCGAAATGCCCGCCGACACGATCACCGCGGCGGTCTGCAACCTCTTCCGGTGTTTCGTGAGCCCGTGGGATTTCAACCATCGGCTGGATTTCGCGGTGCGGGAATGGGCCCGCCGTGACGGCTCGGTCCGGCGCGTGATCGACCGCAGCGACGCCGCCCGCACCCGTGCCGTCGCCGCGATGTTCGAGCGCCACGGTTTTGAGCCGCACGAGGCCGAGATCCGCGCGCGGGTGCTCTATTACATGCAGATCGGCTATTACGCACTCGACCTCGCCGAACCCCTGGAAGAGCGGCTCACCCGGGTCGAAGGCTACCTCTTCGCCTTCACCGGCGTGCGGCCGCGGCCCGAGGAAGTTGCGGCGTTCCACGCCTACGTGATCAGCCATCAGGCGACCTGAACCGGCGGGAACCTGCCGCCGGTCCGGCCGGCCCGGGGGCGCGATCGGCGCGGAGCCGCCGAAGAGGCGGACGATCGGCGGCAGGATCCCGCCCATGCCGGGCCGGTGCGCTTGCCTGCGCGGTCCGCATTTGGGAAAGGCGGTTCAAGCACGCCTACGAGGACAGTGAAACATGCCGAAAATCCTGGTTCCAGGCCGGTTCGCCGGCCTGGCATTCATGCTGACGCTTTCGTTCTTCCTTCCCGCCCAGACCGCCGAGGCCGCCTCTTCCCGTTCGGCCGCCTGCCCGGCGCAGCTTTCCAAGGGGATCCCGAGCCCCAGGCTCGCCGAACGGCGCGGCAGCGCGGTCATGGCAGAACTCGGCAATGCCTGGGGCACCAAGCGCGACGCGGCGGTGATCGAGCAGGTCCGCGGCGGCAACGTGCCGGCGTTCCTGCGCCAGCTGACCCCCGTGAACATGGAAGGCACGCTGTCGGACGGCCGCGCGGTGCGGGTCACGATCTGCGTCACGCCGGATTACCTCGCGGTCGGCGATGACGGCGACTTCGTGCGGGTGCCGATGGGACTCGCCGCGGCGGCGCGGATCGCCGACGAGACCGGGTTCCTCCTGCCCACGACCCGCATGGTCGACGCGATCTACCAGCAGGCGCCGGTGCGCCTCACGCCGAGCCCGATGAAGCCGACATCCGAAATGGAATCGACCTCCTACCTTCTCGAGCACAACCGCACGCTCGACGCCCAGAAGGCAGAGACCGGGCGGCCACAGACCGAGCTCACCGCCGGGCAGAAGAAGGACATCGTGCTCACCAACCGGCTCATCAGCAAGCCGGGGCGCGTCGCGATCTATGGCTGGCACCAGCCGAACGGCAAGCCGATCCAGCCGCTCAGCACGGTGCACGGTGCGGCCTATGCCGATTACAGCCACGGCGTCCGTCTGGTCAGCCGCACGGCCTATCTCGACGGCCAGCCGCGCGACCTCGCCGAGATCATGCAGGACGGCGAGCTTGCCGGCATCGTGAGCAGCGAGGGCCCGATCCGCGAGGCGAACCGGCTCCTGGCCAGCCTCTACTGAGCCCCGCCGCGTTACTTGACGGTCTTGCAGCAGCGAAAGCCGAGATGGTAGTTCTCGTGGCTGCCGCGGGTCATCACGCGCGAGCCGTGCCAGTAGGGCGCGCGCCAGCGGCACCAGTCCTCGTGGGCGTAGTAGCTGTCGAAGATGAACCAGCTGCCCTTCATCTCGGTCACGCCGAGGCTCGTGCTGCCGCGGCTGGCCATCTGGTCGGGCGAAAGCGGCAGGTTCATGTGCTCGGCGGCGTTGCCGTGCAGGTCGTAGACGCCGAGCCGGCTCTTGCAGCTCGGGAAGGCCCCGGTCGGATAGGTGTTCGAGCCGCAGCTGTTGAACCCGCCGCCGCCGCAGGAGGCGCTTTTCGCGCCGCCGGTCGCGCAGACCCCGCGCTGATAGGCGGGACCGTAGCTCCAGCTCCTTGACGCGCTGTATTTCTGGTTGTGGGCAGAGCGCATCCGGCTCACCGCGGAGCCCCCCTTGGCGAGATCGAATCGATAGTCGGGCGGCTCCAGCGCGCCGGCGCAGGCGCCTTCCCATTCGTGCGCGTCGCAAAGCCGCTTGCCGACGGCGGCGCAGATCTCGGCGGCCTCCATGGCCTTGGTCCAGACCACCGGATAGGTGCAGGGTATGTTCGGGAACTCGAACTGGTCGAT
>JBFKMA010000144.1:0-6349 GCA_041630175.1 Albidovulum sp. | reverse complement strand
GGTGGAAGGCGAGCGTTCCGTCGCCGGCGATGGCGTAGGTCACGAGTCGATGTTCACTCGGCAGGGCGGTGATGAGCCACTGGGCGCCGCCCGTGCTCACCGGGAGGATGTCGGAGATCACGTGGTCTGCGGCCGCGGCGACGCCCGGCAGGCTCCGCACCGTGACGGCGGCGCCGGCGGAGGTGACGCTGACGCCGTAGAGCCCCGGGGCATCGCTGCGCGTGGCGAAGAGGAAGTCGCTCTGCCCGACCCTGACCAGCTCCGCCTCGGCGAGGTGATGCGCGACCGCGCCGGGGTCGTTCCAGTAGGCGGCCGTGGCGAAGGAGCCGGTGGGCGACAGAGCCTGTGCATAGGGCGCGAGCGTGTTGAACCCGGTCGTCAGCAGCATCGTGCCGGCACCGGTCGCGACGAAGGTCAGGCCGGGCTCGGCCGTCGTCGCCAGCGAGGGCGACAGCCCGCGCTGATCGTGCACCCGCGCATCCGCGCCCGCGTCGAGCCGGAAGGCCGTCAGCCCCGGCACGGCCCGCGATGCGGAATACAGATAGGACTGGTTTCCGATGCGGACGATATCGAGATCGGTAATACCGTCGAGATACGCAGACGCGCCGGCCGCCACGGTCGTGACGTGGTCAAGTCTCAGCATTTTGAAAGGCCCCCACCGGCCCCGTAGTCTTCACCCGCCCCCATGCTGGCGCGAAAGAATTAAGGGAGCGTTGCGCCGGAAGATCGGGGGGCTGGGGGCGAAATACCGGCGGCGCGGGCGTACCGGCGCCGGGCATACAGGCGCCGGATGTGGCTCAGCCGCCGCGCGGCGTCACGTGCCGTCGCTCATGATGTCGTGGCCCGGCGCGTCGGGACGGCGCCTGGCGTGCCGGATCGCCTGGCCCGCAAGCTCAGGGGCCTGCGCCGCGGCCGGCGGCGCCTTGTGGTCCCTGGCCCAGTACAGGACACAGGCGCGCAGGCGCGCATCGTCCCCGGCGTCGAGCGCGTCCTTCACGTCGCGCATCGCCGCGGCCATCTCGATCTCGGACAGGCAGTCCTCGCGCACCGCGATGATCTTGGGATGCGCGGTCGCCTCCCTGCCCTCGGCGATCATCAGTTCCTCGTGGAGCTTCTCGCCCGGACGCAGGCCGGTGGTGACGATCGCGATGTCGCCGTCGGGGTTCGCAGCATCGCGCACCGAATATCCCGACGCCTCGATCACCTGCCGCGCCAGTTGCCGGATGCTGACCGGCGCGCCCATGTCGAGGACGTAGACCTCGCCGCCGGACGCGAAACTGCCGGCCAGCAGCACCAGCCGCGCGGCTTCCTGGATGGTCATGAAGTACCGCGTCACGTTCTCGTCGGTCAGCGTCACCGGCCCGCCACAGGCGATCTGGTCCTGAAACAGCGGCAGCACCGATCCCGACGAGCCGAGCACGTTGCCGAACCGGACGATGGAGAACCGCGTCTCCTTCGAGCGCGTGGCAAGGTCCTGGATCACCAGTTCGGCAAAGCGTTTCGAGGCCCCCATCATGTTGGCCGGGCGCACCGCCTTGTCCGAGGAGATCAGCACGAAGCGCCGCACGCCGCAGTCGCGCGCCCGCTGCGCGATCACCGCGGTGCCGAGCGCGTTGTTGGCGAAGCCGACGCGCGGATTGGCCTCGACGATCGGGACATGCTTGTAGGCCGCCGCGTGCAGGACGATCTCGACGCCGTGGCCGCGCAGCGTACGCTCGACCAGAACCCCGTCGTCGACCGAGCCGAGCACCGGCACGATCTCCGTGCCGAAATCGGCGAACAGCACCCGCAACTCGCGCTCGGCGTTGTAGAGCGCCAGTTCGTTCAACTCTAACAGCACGAGCTTGCGCGGCCGGCCGACGACGAGCTGGCGGCAAAGCTCAAGCCCGATCGAGCCGCCGGCGCCGGAGATCAGGACGCTCGCGCCGGAATAGACCAGCGCGCCGTCGGCCACCGGATCGCTCAGCTGCTCGCGGCCCATCAGGTCGCGCGGCCGGATCGGCTGCAGTTTGTCCAGCATCTCCTCCCGGCCGATCAGCTGCGCGAAGGCGGGCAGGGTCTGCACCTCGAGGCCCAGCCGTTCGAGCCGGCGCGACAGGAAGGTCTGGCGGTGCAGCGACAGCGACGGCATGGCGAGGATGACCCGGGTCGCGCGCAACCGGCGCACGATCTCATCGACCCGCGGGCCGGGAAAGACCGGCAGCCCGGCGACGACCAGTCCGCTCAGCGTCGCGTTGTCGTCGACGAAGGCGACCGGCACGATGTCGGGCCGGTCGCGCAGCGCGGCGGCGAGCGTCATTCCGGTCCGTCCCGCGCCGTAGATCAGCACCCGCGTGACCGCCCCGCTCCGGCGGCAGATCGCGATGATGGCATGGACGAGCGCGATGCGCGCGCCGCAGATCAGCGCGAAATAGACCAGCCCGAAGACGACATGGTAGCCGGGCAGGATCGGGATCCCGCCGAGCATCGAGAAGGCCGCGCCCGCCAGCGCCAGCAGGCCCACGAAGACCGCGAGCCGAAGCCCCGCCGCCCGGTTGAAGTTCTTCAGCCGCACGTCCGGAATTCCGAGCGCTGGCCGCAGGCCGAGCGCGGCGGCGACCAGGAGCGGCACCAGTTGCCAGTTGCCGGCAATCGCGGCCACCGGGGCGAAAGTGCTGAACAGCACCGCGAAGGCCGAAGCGAAGGCCAAGGGAATCATGGCGAGGTCCAGCGCCAGGAAGATCAGCCGCTTTCGCACCGCGTTCAGGGAAAGGACGCAACCGACCAACGTCATGGCTTCATCATCCGCGCCGGTCGCTCAACCGCCATTCCGCCATGCGCCTCGCCCTTTCCTTGTCGCGACCGCCGAGAGGACCGGCCCTGGTTCCCGCCGCCGTGACCCCGGCACGATCCGGCGACACGGGATAACAACTACCGGATGAACATAGAAAATATAGTTCTGCAAATGATTGCAACATCGAAACAGAGGCTCTGCCGCTGCCCATAGAGGATATCGAGCCGCGCCTTCCGTGGAATGCAGCGGCGCCTGTAGACCCGGTCGGTCTCCTCGGCGGTCCGGCAGGCGGCCAGAAGCCGGTCCTCGTGCCGGTGGTAGACGAGCGAGGCGAGCCCGGTGACGCCGGGCCGCGCCTTCAGGACCTCAGCATAGAGCGCCGGAAACGCCTCGACATACTGGCGCAGCGGCGGCCGCGGCCCGACGAAGCTCATCTCGCCCTTCAGGATGTTGAAAATCTGCGGCAGTTCGTCGAGGCGGGTCTTCCGCAGGACGCGCCCGGGCGCGGTGACCCGCGCCGCCTTGTCACCGCCCGACACGCCCCGGTCTTCGGTCACCGGGCGCATGGTGCGGAACTTCCACAGGGTGAAGGCGCGGCCGCGTGCCTGCATCCGTTCCGCCCCGAAGAAGACCGGCCGGCCCTGCACGGCCAGGAGAACCAGCGCCACCACGGCAACCATCGTGCCGAGCGGCACGAGAAGCGCGAGCGCGAGCGCCAGATCGAAGATCCGCTTGCGCCGGGTCATGACGCGCCCCGGTCCGGGTCAGCCGCAGCCCCGCGCGGCAGGATCTCGCGAAGGTCGGCAACGATTCCCGCCGCGTCCGCAAGCGCCGGTTTTCCGATCGTTCGCCCGAGCAGCGCGGTATCGAGCCGCACCTCTTCCACCAGCCCTTCCGGTGCCGGCCGAGGTCGCCAAGGCCGGCCATCGGCCTCGAGCAGCGCCTCCATCCGTACGGCGCCGGCCAGGGCGAGGTTCAGCACCGGCGGAATATCCCCGCCCGCATGCGACGCCGCGAAAAGCCCGCCGAGCATCGCCGCCAATGCCTGCGGGCCGACATAGCTGCGCGCCGGGCCATGCCCGCCCTCGAAGACATCGAGCAACTGCGGCCCCGGCCCCGGCGCAGCACCCAGAAGCTGATCCGCGCCCGCCACATTGCCGATCCTGAGACAGGTGACCGCCGGCCCGCCCCCGCGCCCGGCAAGGTCGAGCGCCGCCATCTCCATCTCGCGCTTGGCCCGCCCATAGGCGCTGAGCGGCCGCACGGGTCCATCCTCGCGCGCCGCGCCCTCGGCCCGGCCATAGACCGCCGCGCTCGAGGCGAGGAAGACGCGCGACACACCCGCCGCGCGACCCGCGCCGAGCGCCGCGAGCGCAAGTGCGCGGTTCCGCGCGAGCGCCGCCGCGTCGCCCCCGGTCACGCCGGCGAGGTTGAGGATCGCATCCATGTCCCGCGCCGCGCGGGCAAAGGCTTCGGGCTCATCGAGGGGATCGAAGCGCAAACCTGCCGCCGCCGCGCCGCTGCGCGACTGCCACAGAAGGCCGGACTGCCCGACCCGCGCCCAGGCAAGGTGCAAAAGCCCGCCCAGCCGGCCGCTACCGCCGACGACGAGCACCCGGCCGAACAATCCGGCGGTATCTGTCGGACCTGACGTCATGGCTACCTTGCAGGTTGGGGCCCCGCCCCGCGCACAGCCCTGCATAGCATCGCCACTGCCGTTCGCAACCGGGAGTTGGATATGGAGGGCGATCTTCGCGGCCCTCGCCCCCCGAGTCGCGGGGTTGTCCTCGGCCGCCGGTTTGCCGATCATGGCGCGCAGTTCGAAGCGCGCCCCCCCGGGCGCCGCTTCACGGGGTATGGATCGAGAGGACGAGATGGCGACCGGCAAGAACATCCGCACATGGTTCGAGGGGCGCTGGCACGACGGCGACGTGGCGGTGATGCGCGCGGCCGATCACGGCAGCTGGCTCGGCACGACGGTGTTCGACGGCGCGCGCTGGTTCGAGGGCATCGCCCCCGATCTCGACCGCCACTGCGCCCGCGTCAACCGCTCGGCCCAGGCGCTGATGATGACGCCCACCCTCACGGCCGAGGAGATCGCCGCCATCGCCCGCGAGGGTCTCGCCGCCTACCCTGCGGGCGCGGCGGTCTATGTCCGGCCGATGTACTGGGCGCTTCACGGCGACGAGACCGGCGTGGTGCCGAAACCCGGTGCCACCGGCTTCGCGCTCTGCCTTGAGGAAATCCCGATGGCGCCGGAGGGGACGGCGACGCGGCTCACCACGACCCGGTTCCGCCGGCCGATCCTGGAGAGCGCGGTGACCAGCGCCAAGGCCGGCTGCCTCTACCCGAACAATGCCCGGATGATCGCCGAGGCCCGCGCCAAGGGCTATGGCAACGCGCTCGTGGCCGACGCGATGGGCAACGTCGCCGAGACCGCGACCGCGAATGTCTTCATGGTGCGCGACGGCGAGGTCTTCACGCCGATCGCCAACGGCACTTTCCTGTCCGGCATCACCCGCGCCCGCCACATCGCCAATCTCGCGGCCGACGGCGTGAAGGTCCACGAATGCGTGCTGAGCTTCGACGATTTCCGCGAGGCCGACGAGGTCTTCCTGTCGGGCAACATGTCGAAGGTGACGCCGGTCGTCGAATTCGACGGCACCCACTACCAGCACGGCCCCGTCACCCGGAGGGTGCGCGAACTCTACTGGGACTGGGCCCATTCCGCCAAGTAACGTCGAGGATTGCCACGGGCTCCGCGACAGGCCATGATCGCGCCGCTTGACGGGGGAGTTTCATGCGCAAGTTTCTCGTGGTGCTCGACGACAGCCGGGAATGTCTGAACGCGATGCGGTTCGCCGCGCTTCGCGCCGCCCATACCGGCGCCGGGGTGACGATCCTTTCGGTCATCCCGCCCGAGGAGTTCCAGCACTGGATCGGCGTCGGCGACATCATGCGCGCCGAGGCACGCGAACGGATCGAGGCGCATTACGAGGTCTTCGCCAAATGGATGCGCGACCGGCAGGGCATCGAGCCCGACCTGGTCATTCGCGAGGGTGATCCGGTGAGCGAGATCCTCGCGTTGATCAAGGAAGACACCGAGATCGGGGTGTTGGTCCTCGGCGCCGGCACCGAGAAGAGCGGGCCGGGGCCGCTGGTGACGCAGATGTCGAAGAACTCGGGCACCCTGCCGATCCCGATCACCATCGTGCCGGGCGAACTGTCAAAGGAACGGCTCGAAGCGATCACCTGAGCGGGCGGTTGCGCGGAACAATCTGCAGAGAACGACTGCCCGGGATCTCCAGAAAACCCTTAACCATACGGATATGGGTCTCGCACCTTAACGCCGGGTCAATCTCGGCAGTCCGGCCTTGCTAGTGCCGCACCCCATACGTGACTTCCACCGCGAACACATCTGACGGCTTTGAGCCCAACTTGACCAATGCTGCAGTAGGCATGGATGTCCGGTTCCTTTGACAGCGACACGCATCCCCTTAGGTCCGTCGAGAACGCCCCTCATAGAACGGCCAAGGGCAAGAACATTGATAGTGTCCTTAATAGATTGATCGCGGT
>JBFKMA010000143.1:0-6356 GCA_041630175.1 Albidovulum sp. | reverse complement strand
TTGGCCTCCGACGGCGTCGTCATCTGCCGGCGCTGGACGTCCGAGACCCGGCCCTCGGGGAAGAGGATGAAGACATCGACATTGTCGAGCCCGCGGAACGCCTCGATCGCCGCCGAGCCAGTATCGCCCGAGGTCGCGCCAACGATGGTCACGCGGCGGCCCTCCCGCGCAAGCGCGATCTGGAAGAGCTGGCCGATGAGCTGCATCGCGAAGTCCTTGAACGCGAGCGTCGGCCCGTGGCACAGCTCCAAGAGGAAGTGGTTGGGCGCCAGTTGCACCAGCGGTGCGCGGGCGGTGTGGCCGAAGTCGGCATAGGCCCTGGCGATCGCGGTGCGGAACTCGTCGTCGCTGAACGTCTCGCCGACGAAGGGCCGCATGACGCGGAACGCCGCCTCCTCGTAGCTGAGGCCGCCGAGCGCCCTGATCTCGTCCTTCGACAGCGTCGGGATCGTCTCGGGCACATAGAGCCCGCCGTCGCGGGCAAGACCCGTCAGCATCGCCTCGCCGAAGTTCAGGACCGGAGCCTCGCCCCGCGTGGATATGTAGCGCATGTCAGTTCCTCAATTCGTCCGCTGCCTGATACGCCAGAGCAGAAACCCTGTCATCCCCGCCCACACACCTGCCAGCGAAAACCATGTGATCGCGTAGCCGCGGTGGTCGTTGGGGATCGTGCCCGTGTCGACCGGCACCGGGACGATACCTTGGCCATCTCCGGTCACTTTGCGGGCAACGACAAGAAGCGGCAATGTGCTGACGTTTTCAGACATCGCTTCCACGTCGCGGGCGAACCAGAGCCCGGTCTTGGCGTCCGGCGGCGGGGTGAAGCTGTCGGCCTCGTCGGGCCAGTGCAGGTTGCCGGTGACGCTCAGCGCGACCGGCGGCCGCTCGCTGTCGCGCGCCGCCTCGGGTATGAAGCCCCGGTCAAGGAGAATGCGCGCGCCGGCCTCGGTCTCGAAGGCGGCGATCACCTCGAAGCCCGCGCCCTCGCCCTTGCGGCCGGACAGCACCAGAAGCTCCGCGCCGGTGGTGCGGCCGGTAATGGTCACGGGCCGGTAGAGGTCGCGCCCGGCCTCCGGCGTGCCGAGCGCCTCCAGCGCCACCGGCGCGGCGGCGATCCGCGCCTCGATGGCGGCGATCACGCCCTCCTTCCAGACGAGCCGGCGCACCTGCCAGATGCCCAGCGACATCAGGATCGCGACACCCCCGGCGCCGAGGATCAGGGCGGAAAGATAGCGGCGCATGGCTCTGCCTCAAAGACGAAGCGCGGGGTCTCCCCCGCGCTTCCAGTTCCGCTCAGCGGGCAGGGTCAGGCGCCCCAGACATAGATCGCGGCGAAGAGGAACAGCCAGACCACGTCGACGAAGTGCCAGTACCAGGCCGCGGCCTCGAAGCCGACATGCTGTTCGGGCGTGAAATGGCCCTTCATCGCGCGGACCATGCACACCAGAAGGAAGATCGTGCCGATGATCACATGCATGCCGTGGAAGCCGGTGGCCATGAAGAACGACGCGCCGTAGATGTTGCCGGCGAAGCCGAAGGCGGCGTGGCTGTATTCGAAGGCCTGGAAGAAGGTGAAGACCGCGCCGAGGCCGCAGGCCAGCGCGAGGCCCCAGATCATGTCCTTGCGGTTGTTGTCATGCGCGATCGCATGGTGCGCCCAGGTCGCCGCCGCGCCCGAGCACAAGAGGATCAGCGTGTTGATCAGCGGCAGGTGCCAGGGGTCGAAGGTCTCGATCCCCGCCGGCGGCCAGACGCCGTCGATCGCCGGCGAGCCTTCCGTCATCGGGTAGAGCGCGTGCTTGAAGAAGGTCCAGAACCAGGCCGAGAAGAACATCACCTCGGACATGATGAACAGGATGAAGCCGTAGCGCAGGCCGATCCGCACCACCGGGGTATGGTCGCCGGTATTGCCCTCGTGCACGACGTCGGCCCACCAGCCGTACATGACGTAGAGGACCAGCGCGAGGCCGATGAGGAACATGAACGGCGTGATGTTCTTCATCCACATCACGGCGCCAAAGAGCATGACGAAGGCGCCGACGGCGCCCAGGAACGGCCAGATCGAGGGCTTGAGGATATGGTAGTCGTGGTTTTTCGCGTGCGCCATGTCGGTTTCCCTGATTTGGCCTCAGTTATAGTCGGCGCCCATGCCGGGCGAAAGGCTCGCCTGCGCTTCGGGCAGTTCGGTCTGATAGAAAGTGTAGGACAGCGTGATGTTGCGGATCCGGCCGGCGTCGCGGTCCTTCACCAGTTCCGGGTCGACATAGAAGACGACCGGCATCTCGATGCGCTCGCCGGGCTGCAGGACCTGCTCGGTGAAGCAGAAGCACTGGATCTTGTTGAAGTAATAGCCCGCGAGGTCGGGGGCGACATTGTAGCTGGCGCTGCCGGCGACCGGCTTGTTCGTCGGGTTGTAGGCCTCGTAGAAGGCCATGCCCGTCTCGCCGATCCTGAGCGTCATCTCGGTCTGCATCGGGCGGAACTGCCAGGGCATGCCGGCCGCGGTATTGGCGTCGAAGCGGACGGTGACGGTCTCCTCGAGGATGTCCTGCGCCACGCCGCTCGCGACATTGGTCGTGCCGGCATAGCCCGTCACCCGGCAGAACCAGTCGTAGAACGGCACTGCCGCCCACGCGAGCGCGCCCATCGTCACGACGACGCCCACCAGCATCGCGGCGACGCGGCCATTGCCCCGGGGCCCGCTCATTGCGATGCCTCCGTCTCCGGCAGCTTGCCTTCCTCGAGATGCGAGATCTTCACCACGGTCAGCCCGAAGACCAGCGCCACGAAGGCGGCCAGCACCAGCCCGAGACCGAGGTTGCGGCCGAAGCGGCGGTTGTGAATCTCATGCTCGGGCCGGATCGCCATCACCAGCCCCCGAACCCGAAGGGCGCGAGGCTCGCCTCGACCAGGAGCGCGCCAAAATGCAGGAAGAGATAGGCGAGCGAGAAGCGGAAGAAGACCTTCTCGGCCTTGTAGCCGTCCGCCTCGGCCGCGGCCTCGGTCCGGCGCGCGATGCGCACCGCGCCGCGGATGAAGAGCGCGTTGAGCACCAGCGCGGCCACGAGCGTCACCGGCCCGCCGATCGAGGTCAGGCTCAGCGCCAGCGCGAAGGGCGCGAGCAGGAGCGTGTAGACGAGGATGTGCCTGCGCGTCGCGGGCCGGCCATGCGTGACCGTCAGCATCGGCACGCCGGCCTTGGAATAGTCATCCTTCATGAACAGCGCCAGCGCCCAGAAATGCGGCGGCGTCCACATGAAGATCAGCGCGAACATCAGAAGCGATTCGGGCGCCACCCCGCCCGTGGCCACCGCCCAGCCGATCATCGGCGGGAAGGCCCCGGCGGCGCCGCCGATGACGATGTTCTGCGGCGTCGAGCGCTTCAGCCACATCGTGTAGACGACGACGTAGAAGAAGATCGTGAAGGCGAGGAAGGCGCCCGCGAACCAGTTCGCGGCGAGCCCCAGCATCAGGCACGACAGCACCGACAGCGCGAGTCCGAGGCCCAGCGCCTCGCCCTCGCTGACCCGGCCGGCCGGGATCGGGCGGCTCTGGGTGCGGCGCATGACGCGGTCGATATCGGCGTCGTACCACATGTTCAGCGCGCCGGAGGCGCCGCCGCCCAGCGCGATGAAGAGGATCGCGGTGAACGCGACGAAGGGATGGACCGCGACCGGCGCGACGATCAGCCCGACCATGGCCGTGAACACGACGAGCGACATGACACGCGGCTTCAGGAGCTGGACGTAGTCGCCGAAGCCCGCCTCCTGCCGGTGATCAATGGCGCTGGTGTCGCTCATCTCGGTCCCCTCCCGGACGGGGCGCGGCCGGCGCGCCCCTGCCCCATTCAGTCGGCCGACGCCACCTGGACCGGCGCCGAGCCGCCGAGGCCGGCGGTCTTGGTGCGCGCCACCCAGTCGTCATAGACCTCCTGGCTCACCACCTTCACGGTGATCGGCATGTAGGCGTGGTCCTTGCCGCAAAGCTCCGAGCACTGGCCGAAATAGACGCCCTCGCGGTCGGCGTTGAACCACAGCTCGGCGATCCGGCCCGGCACCGCGTCCTGCTTCACCGCGAAGGCCGGGATCGTCCAGGCATGGATCACGTCGACGGCGGTGACCTGCACCACGACGTCCTTGCCCACCGGCACGATGACCGCGGTGTCGGTGGCGAGCAGGAATTCGTCCTGGCTGTAGCCCGCCGCTTCGAGATCTTCGCGGGCCAGCATGAAGCTGTCGAAGGCGATGCCCTCGTCGGGATATTCGTAAGACCAGTACCACTGGTTGCCGATCGCCTTGATCACGATGTCGCCTTCCGGGATCTCCTGCTGCTTGAACAGGATCGGCAGCGAGAAGGAGCCCAGAATCACGAGAATCAGCACCGGTACCAGCGTCCAGGCGATCTCCAGCGGCGTGTTGTGGGTGAACTTCGCCGGCGACGGGTTGGCGCGGCTGTTGAAGCGCAGGATCACCACCAGGAGCAGCGCCATGACCAGCGCGACCACGCCGATGCAGAGCCACAGCAGCATCCCGTCGAGCCATTGCTGGTCGCGCGCAAGCTCGGTCGCCGCGGGCTGGAAGCCGGTGCCGTCGGCGATCGGCTTGCCGACGATCTCGAGCCCGGAAATCCCGTCCTGGGCAGCGGCCGCCCCGGCGACGATCGTGGCGGTAAGGGCGGCCCCGAGGCCGGAAAGAATGGTCGCAAAGCGCATGTCGTGTTCCCGTTCCTGCCGCGGCGCTTCCGGCCGCTTTCAGCCCCGGCCAGCCGCGCAGGGCGGGCCGGTTGTATCCGGGCACTCTAAAATCATATTAGATGCAGTGCGACAAGCGAAACCATCGCGGCACAACGCCGCTTTTTGACTTAAATCAATGACGCGAAGGGGACCCCGATGACCGATGCGCGATTTTCACCCTTCGAGACCCATCTCGACCCGGACCGCGCGCTGGCGATTCTGCGCGACGCGACCGCCGGGGCCGAGGACGGAGAGCTTTTCCTCGAACGCCGCCGCTCCGAGGCGCTGGTCTTCGATGACGGCAGGCTTCGCAACGCCAGCTACGACGCCTCCGAGGGCTTCGGCCTGCGCGCCGTGAACGGCGAGGTCTCGGGATACGCCCATTCCACCGAGATCTCCGAAACCGCGCTGAAGCGCGCCGCAGAGACCGCGCGCCTCGCGGTCGGCGACGGCGGCGGCGTGATGGCCGCGCCGCCCGCCGGCACCAATGTCAAGCTCTACACCGACGCCGACCCGATGGCCGACGCGGCCTTCGGCGTGAAGGTCGAGACCCTGCGCGAGATCGACGCCTTCGCCCGCGCGCTCGATCCCCGCGTGGTGCAGGTCTCCGCCACGATCGCCGCCTCGCTGCAGGAGGTGTTCATCCTGCGCCCCGAGGGCGGGCTCGTTTCCGACATAAGGCCGATGGCGCGGCTCAACGTCTCGGTCATCGTCGAGGAGAACGGCCGGCGCGAATCCGGTAGCCATGGCGGCGGCGGCCGCGCCGGGCTCGCCGGGCTGATGACGGCGGAGAACTGGCAGGCGACGGCGCGCGAGGCGCTCAGAATCGCGCTCGTCAACCTGCGCGCGGTGCCGGCGCCGGCCGGGGTGATGGACGTGGCGCTCGGCGCCGGCTGGCCGGGGGTCCTCCTGCACGAGGCGGTGGGCCACGGGCTCGAAGGCGACTTCAACCGCAAGAAGACCTCGGCCTTCGCCGGGCTGATGGGGCAGCAGGTGGCGGCGAAGGGTGTCACCGTGCTCGATGACGGCACGATCCCCGACCGCCGCGGCTCCCTGACGGTGGATGACGAGGGCACGCCCTCGGGCCGGAACGTGCTGATCGAGGACGGGGTGCTCGTCGGCTTCATGCAGGACCGCCAGAACGCCCGGCTGATGGGTGTCGCGCCCACCGGCAACGGCCGCCGCGAGAGCTTCGCCCACATCCCGATGCCGCGGATGACCAACACCTACATGCTGTCGGGCGAGGCCAAGCCGGAGGATATCGTGGCCGAGGTCAAGGACGGCATCTATGCGGTGAATTTCGGCGGCGGGCAGGTCGACATCACCAACGGCAAGTTGCTGAACCCGGTGAAGGGCGCGACCCTAATCGGCGACGGGCCGTCGGCGCTGCGGCGCATCCGTATGGTCGGCAACGACATGGCGATGGACCCCGGCATCGGCACCTGCGGCAAGAACGGCCAGGGCGTGCCGGTGGGGGTCGGCCAGCCGACCCTGCTGATCGAGGGCCTGACCGTGGGCGGCGCCGGGGCCGGGTGACCGCGCGTGGCGGCGGCGCCGCACCTGGATTGCACCCCGTCCCCCATTCGCTGACGCGCCCGCTCCCCAGCGCGCGGCGCCCCTGAAC
>JBFKMA010000142.1:0-6369 GCA_041630175.1 Albidovulum sp. | reverse complement strand
TCGAGCGCGATCTCGTGGCTGGTGCGGTCGCGGTCGTGCTTGGGGGTGAGGTTGATCGCGACCTCGCCCATCTCGGGCATCGCGCGCAGGTAGGAATGGCGCACGAGGCCGTTGAAGTTGAAGGGGGCCGCGGTGCCGGCATGGGTCTGGACCGAGCGGACCTCGGGAAGCTCCAGCAGGGCGCGCGCGACGGATTGGGCGACGGCGTCGGTCGCCTCGACCGAGGCGCCTTCGGGCAGGTCGATGGTGACCTGAAGCTCGGACTTGTTGTCGAAGGGCAGGAGCTTCACGGTCACGCTCTTGGTGTAGAAGAGCGCGAGCGAGCCGAGGGTCAGCGCCAGGACGGCGACAATGAAGCCCCAGGAGCGGGTCTTGGTGGCGAGAATCGGTGCCGCGACGGCGGCGTAGGCGCGGCCGAGCGCGCCGCCTTGGGCGTCGTCATGGCCCGGCGCCGGAGCCTTTCCGGCGACCTTCAGCATGAGCCATGGCGTGACCATCACCGCGACGAAGAACGAGAAGATCATCGCGGCGGAAGCGTTGGCCGGGATCGGGCTCATATAGGGGCCCATGAGGCCCGAGACGAAGAGCATCGGCAGGAGCGCGGCGACGACGGTGAGCGTGGCGACGATCGTGGGGTTGCCGACCTCGGCCACGGCGTCGATCGCGGCGCGGCGGCGGTCGCGGCCATCGCCCATGCCCCAGTGCCGCGCGATGTTCTCGATCACCACGATGGCGTCGTCGACGAGGATGCCGATCGAGAAGATCAGCGCGAAGAGCGAGACGCGGTTCAGCGTGTAGCCCATGAGCCAGGAGGCGAAGAGCGTCATGAGAATCGTGACCGGGATCACCACCGCGACCACCAGCGCCTCGCGCCGGCCGATCGCGACCCAGACGAGGGCGATGATCGAAATGGTGGCGAGGCCGAGATGATAGAGCAGTTCGTTCGCCTTCTCGTTGGCGCTTTCGCCGTAGTCGCGGGTGATCTCGACCTCGACATCCTCGGGAATCAGCGTGCCTTCGAGCGCATGCGCCTTGTGCAGGATCGACTCGGCGACAGTGACGGCGTTGGCGCCGACCCGCTTGGCGATCGCGAGCGTCACCGAGGGACGGCGGAGAGGGCCGTCCTCGGTCTTGGTCACGGTGGCGACGCGGTGTTCCTCGGCGCCCGAGGCGAAGCTCACATCGGCAACGTCGCGGACATAGACCGGGCGGCCGTCGCGGGTGGTGAGAAGCAGGTTGCCGATGTCCTGCGGCGAGCCGAGGGTTTCGCCGACGACAAGATCGATCTGCTGGCCGGCATCGCGCAGATCGCCGGCCGGAAAGGCGCGGTTGGCGCCCTGGACCTTGCCGGCAAGCTGCTGGAGCGTCACGCCGTAAAGCGCGAGCCGCGCCGGGTCGGGGGCGATGCGGATCCGTTCCGACGTCTCGCCGACGATATAGGTCAGGCCCACGTCCGGGATCTTGGCGATCTCGGTCCGAAGCTCGCGGGCGATGCGGGTGAGGTCGCTCGCGGTGACGCGGGCGGCGGCCTCGGGCCGCGGAGCGAGCGTCAGCGACAGGATCGCGACATCGTCGATGCCGCGCCCGACGATCAAGGGCTCGGGCACGCCGACCGGGATCCGGTCCATGTTGGCCCGGACCTTGTCGTGAACGCGCAGGATCGCCGCGTCGGCGGAGGTGCCGACGAGGAACCTCGCGGTGACCATCACCTGGTCGTCGCGGCTTTGCGAATAGACGTGCTCGACCCCGTCGATGCCCGTGACGATGGTCTCCAGCGGTTCGGTGATCAGCTTCACCGCGTCCTCGGCCTTCAGCCCGTCGGCGCGGACCATGATGTCGACCATCGGCACCGAGATCTGCGGCTCCTCCTCGCGCGGCAGCGACATCAGCGCGACGAGGCCGAAGACGAAGGCGGCGAGCAGGAACAAGGGCGTCAGCGGCGAGCCGATGAAGGCACGGGTGAGGCCGCCGGCGATACCGAGTTTCGGGCTGTCAGGCGTCATGGGGTGACCACGGTGTCGCCGGCGGCAAGGCCGGTCAGGACTTCCACCATCGCGGCGCCGTCGCGGCTGGCGGCCTCGCCGAGGACGACGGCGCGTTCGGTCTCGACCCCGTCCGCGATCACGGTGACGAAGTCGATGCCGGAACGGGTGGCGACGGCCGCGCCGGGGATGACCAGCGCCCGGCGCTCGCCGACCGGCAGTTCCACCAGCACGCGGGCATTGACGAATGCGGTCTCCAGCCCCTCGACCTCGACATCGGCGGTGACGCGGCCGTTCTCGATCTGCGGGTAGAGCTTGGCGATGCGGCCGGCGCTTTCGCCGCCCTCGGCGGTAATGCGGATCGCGTCGCCTTCGGCAAGTGCTGCGGCATGGCGTTCGGGGATCGCGAGGCGCAGGAAGAAGCCGCCGCCGCCGATCGTCGCCACCGCCTCTCCGGGCAGGATCACGGCGCCGGGCGTCACCGGCACGGTCAGGACGCGCCCCGCGCCGGGCGCGAGGACGCGGCCCTCGGCGGCCTGCTGCGCGGCGATGTCGCGCTGGGCCTCGGTCGCGGTGATCTGGCCGCGCACGACATCGACCGTGGTGCGGAGCTGGTCGAGCCGCTGCACCGTCGCAACGCCGCGCTCGACGAGCGCCTCGCCGCGCTCAAGCTCCGTCTCGGCGGTGGCGAGCTGGGCCATGAGCGCCGCGATCTGGGCGTCGTAGGCGGCGATCTGGAAGGCGATCTTGTCGTCATGGACCACCGCGATCTCCTGCCCGGCGGTCACGTTGTCGCCCTCGGCGACCGACAGCGAGCGGATGATGCCGCCGATGCGCGCCCGGGCGGGGACCGTTTCCCGCGCCTCGATCCGGCCATAGACGGCCTTCCACTCGGTCAGCGCCACGGGCGTGAGCGTCAGCGTCCCCGCCACGAGCGGAGACGCGGCCAGAAGGCTCGTGGCAAGGAGAAGCGCGCGCATCGGGGCCCCTTTCAGAAGGCGCAGCCGGGTTTCACGCCGAGCTTGCGCAGGACGGTCGCGGCCGGGCAGAAGCCGGTGAAGGCCGATTGCAGCAGGTTCAGGCCGATGAACACCGTGAACCAGACGAACAGCGGCGACACCCAGACGGTCAGAACGACCGACAGGAGGATCATGGTCCCGGCAAAGGCGAGTACGGAGCGATCAAGGGTCATCTTTTACCTCGTCTAATATTTTCATATTCATTTTTATGAATTCTTACGTCCGATTGCAAGACCCTCGCCGCACCATTTGTCAGAACCGCGGCAATGCGCTCTAATGGGCGGGACGTCTTGAGGACGGGAGCGGGCCATGGGCAGATATCGCGACCGGGCCGAAGCCGGTCAGATCCTGGCCGAACGCATCGCGGCGCGCGGGTTCACGGATCCGGTGATCCTCGCCTTGCCGCGCGGCGGCGTGCCGATCGCCACCGAGATCGCCGCCGTCATCGGCGCGCCGGTCGATCTGGTCATGGTCCGCAAGATCGGCGTGCCGTCGCAGCCCGAACTTGCCGCCGCCGCGATCGTCAACGGCGATCACCCCGAGCTTGTCGTCAACGAGGACATCGCGCGGCATGCGCGCCTCGGCCGCGACGATATCGACCGCCTCGCCGCGCGCGAACTCGAGGAGATCCGCCGGCGCCGCGCGACCTATCTCGCAGACCGACCCCATGTGGAGCTCGCCGGCCGCACCGCCATCGTCGTCGATGACGGGATCGCCACGGGCGCGACCATGCGCGCGGCGCTGAAGGCGGTGCGGAAGCAGAAGCCCGCGCGAATCGTGCTCGCCGTGCCGGTCGCCGCCGACGATTCGCTCGCGGAGCTGGCGGGTGAGGTGGACGAGGCGATCTGCCCCATGATCCCGGCCTTTCTCGGCGCCATCGGCGCGCATTACGTCATTTTCGACCAATTGTCGGACGACGAGGTGATACGGCTTCTGGCCGCCGCGACGCCGAAAGGAACCGGGTAAACGCGGCGGGGTCGGCGTGACGCGGCAATGCCTGAGAGTGGGAATGGCGCACCCGAAGAGATTCGAACTCCTGACCCCCAGATTCGTAGTCTGGTGCTCTATCCAGCTGAGCTACGGGTGCGTGGGAGTGGGATTTAGCGACCCCCGCGGGGCAATGCAAGGGCAAAACCGGCAATCCTTTCAGATGACCGTCCCGGCATGGCTCAGGCGGTATGCGCCAGTTCGCGGGGCGCGAGGTCGCGCGGCAGGTGGATGACGAATTCCGTGCCCTCGGGATCCGACCGCAGCAGTTCGAGCCGCCCGCCATGGCCGCGCACCAGCTCGGCCGAAATCGCGAGGCCGAGCCCGGTTCCGCCCTTGCGGATGCCGCCCTGGAACGGCTGGAAGAGGTGATCGCGGGCGCGCTCCGGGAGGCCGGGGCCGGTATCGCCGACGCGGATCCACCAACCCTCCTCCTCCTCGCCGGCGCCGATCTCGATCGTGCCGGGCGCCCGCGTCGCCTCGATCGCCTGGCGGGCATTGCGCACGAGATTCGCGAGAACCCGGTAGAGCTGCTCGTGATCCGCCCGAATCGACAGCGATTGCGGCACGTCGATCACGAACTCCACCTCGCCGCCGCCCGAAGCCAGCTCCTCGTTCTCGACGACATCGCCGATCAGCGTCGACAGCATGAACCGGGTCAGGACCGGCGGCGGCTCCTCGGCCTTGCCGAAGACGAGCGTCGACTCGCACAGGGCGACGGCGCGGCTGATCGAATTCACGAGCTTCGGCGCGGCGCGCTTGACCATCGGGTCGTCGCTGCGCTCCATGCGGTCGGCGAAGAGCTGCGCGGTGGTCAGGATGTTGCGCAGGTCGTGGCTGACCTTGGCCACCGCCCCGCCGAGCTGCGCCAGCCGGTCCTTCTGGCGCAAAGCGCCGGTCAGCTGGCGCTGCATCGACTGCAGCGCCTCCTCGGCCTCGCGCAGCTCCACCACGGAGGATTGCGGCTCGATCACCCGGCGCGCGTCCTCGGGCGCCTCGGCATAGGCCGACATGTGATTGACCACCCGCCGGATCGGCGACACGATGATCCGCTGCACCGCGAGGAACAGCAGCCCCGCCGTCGCGACCGAGATCAGCGCCGACAGTCCGAGAATCCGCAGCCCGTAATCGAGCATCGCGCTGCGCAGCGGCCCGCTATCCATCGTTGCCTCGATCAGGAGCCCGGCCCGGCGCACCGGTGCGCCGATGACGCGGATCACGCGGCCCCGCGGATCGAAGAGCCGCACCATGGCATCGCGGATCAACTCCCAGGCGGGCGCATCGCGCAGGTCGTAGGTGCGCTCGATCGGCGCCGGGATCGGCGAGGAGAGAACGAGCTGGCGCACCTCGTCGCGGCGCAGGACGACGTTGTAGACCTCCGCATTGGCGAGAAGCTCCTGTTCGAGATTCACGTCGATCATCCCGTCGGTGGCCAGCAGCGCCAGCGAGGCGATCTGCGCCCGCTCGAGGCGCGACATGATGTAATCCTCGCGGAACCGCGCGACCGAGGGCACGAAGATCATCACTTCGACCACCATGACGAAAGCCATGGTGAGAAGCAGGAATCGGCCGGACAGCGTGCTGAACAGCATCAATCGCTCCGTTCCGGTGGTGCGCCGCGCACGGCCGCCCCCTCGTCGAAATCAAATTACGACCTTGCGGTCGCTACGAGAATAGGCATTCATCGCAAGCGATTAAACCTTTCGTGCCGAAGCTTTCCCGGCGTTGCGGCGGAAACCGCCGCAACCGGCTGGAGCATGGGGCGGTTCGCCAAAAAAACCGGTCGGGCGAGTTGACTTGGCCCCCATGCCCGTCTAATAGCCGGGCTTCGAATGATACCGGCCTTCGAATCCCACGACGGGGTTTGGGCCACCGTAGCGGAGTTGTAGCGATGAAGCGCACCTTTCAACCGTCGAACCTCGTTCGCGCCCGCCGTCACGGCTTCCGCGCACGCATGGCGACCAAGGGCGGCCGCAAGGTGCTGAACGCCCGCCGCGCCAAGGGCCGCAAGGTTCTTTCGGCCTGAGGCCAGCCCGAAAGTCAACGGCATGACACCGCCGGAGGCACCCGTGCGAGGCCCGAACGGCCGGGGCACGGACGCGCCGCCGGCGGTTTCCGTTTGGCTGGAAGGCCTTGCGCGCCGCGCGGAATTCCTGAAGGCCGCGCAGGCGAAACGCCGCGGCACGCCGGGCTTCCTGCTGCAGGCGCGCCGACGGCGGGCCGAGGAACCCGGCGGCGCGGCGATCCGCGTGGGCTTCACCTGCTCGAAGAAGGTCGGCAACGCCGTGGCGCGCAACCGCGCCAAGCGGCGGCTCCGGGAGATCGCCCGGCTGGTGCTGCCCGCGCATGGCCGCCCGGGCTGGGACTACGTCCTCGTCGGC
>JBFKMA010000141.1:0-6373 GCA_041630175.1 Albidovulum sp. | reverse complement strand
GGCAACACGGTCCTCTTCAAGCCCGCCGACCTGACGCCGGGCTCGGCGCATCTTCTGGCCGAGATCATCCATGCGGCGGGCGTTCCGGCGGGGGTCTTCAACCTGGTGATGGGGCGCGGATCCGTCGTCGGCGATGCCATCGTCAGACACCCCGAGGTCGACGCGGTGTCGTTCACCGGCTCGGTGCCGGTCGGCCGGGCGCTGGCGGTCGAGGCGGCGCGCGGGCTGAAGAAGGTCCAGATCGAGATGGGCGGCAAGAACCCGATGGTGGTGATGGACGACGCCGATCTCGATCTCGCGGTCAATACCTGCCTGAACGGCGCGTTCTTCTCGACCGGGCAGCGCTGCACCGCCTCGTCGCGGCTGATCGTGCACGAGGCGATCCACGACGCGTTCGCGGACAGGCTCTCGGAGGCGATGATGGCGCTGAGAGTGGGCGACGCGCTCGACCCCGAGACCCAGATCGGCCCCGTGGCGTCGGCGGGCCAGCTCGACAGCAATCTCGGCTATGTCGCGACCGCCCGCGCCGAGGGCGCCACCGTCATCGGCGGCGAGCGGCTGGACGGGCCGGCGGACGGCTTCTACCAGCGGCCGGCGCTCTTCCTCGGCGCCACGAACGCCATGCGCACGAGCCGCGAGGAGATCTTCGGCCCCTGCGCCAGCGTCATCAAGGTCGCCGATTTCGAGGAGGCGCTGGCGGTCGCGAACGACACCGAATTCGGCCTCTCTTCGGGCATCTGCACGTCGAGCCTGAAACATGCGCGCGAATTCCGGCGCAGGTCGGCGGCGGGGATGGTGACGGTCAATCTGCCCACCGCGGGCGTCGACTATCACGTGCCGTTCGGCGGGCGCAAAGGGTCGTCCTACGGACCGCGCGAACAGGGCCGCTACGCGGCGGAGTTCTACACGACGGTCAAGACCTCCTACGGTTTCTCAGGGTGATCACGATGCCGAACGACGCAATCCTGGCGATCAATCCGGGCACGACCACGACCCGCTGCGCGCTCTACGGCATCGACGAAGGCGGCTTGCGGCTGATCGCGGAGCAGAACCTCGACCATGACGAAGGGCGGATGGCCGGGTTCGCGGGCATCGCCGATCAGCTCGACTACCGCGACGGCTGCGTCGTGGCGTTCCTCCGTGAGGCACTGGGGGCGCATCGCCTCGTGGCCACGGCCGGGCGCGGCGGGATGCTGACGCCGGTGCCGTCGGGCGTGATCGCGGTGAACGAGGAGCTTGTGGACTTCGCGCTGTTCCGGCCGGTCTACAGCCACGCCAGCAATCTCGGCGCGCCGCTCGCCGACCGCGTCGCGCGCCGCTACGGCGTTCCGGCCTTCGTCGTCGATCCGGTGAGCGTCGACGAGTTGCCGCCGGTCGCGCGGGTGTCGGGGTTCGAGGAGCTGCCGCGGTTCAGCTTCGTCCATGCGCTCAATGTCCGCGCCTGCGGCCGCAGGCTCGCCGCCGAGCTCGGCAAGCCCTTCGACGAATTGCGCGCGGTCGTGGCCCATCTTGGTGCCGGGTTCTCGATCGCGGCGCTGATCGGCGGCAGGATCGTCGACAGTTCCAACCGCATGGAGATTTCGCCCTTCTCGCCGGAACGCGCGGGCGGCCTGCCGCCGCTGCCGCTGATCGAGCTGTGCTATTCCGGCAAGTATTCCAAGGCGGAGCTCCTGTCCAAGCTCTATGGTCGCGGCGGCGTCTTCGGCTATCTCGGCACCAAGGATATCCGCAAGGTCGAGGCGATGATCGAGGCGGGTGACGCGCAGGCCAGGCTGATCTACGACGCGATGCTCTACCAGACCGCCAAGGCGATCGGGGCGATGGCCGCTGCGGCCGAGTTCGATCTGGACGGGATCATCCTGACCGGCGGTCTGGCCAACAGTTCGCGGGTCGAGCGGGTGCTCACCCGCAAGGTGGAACGCATTGCACCGGTGCATGTCTATGCCGGCAGCGACGAATGTCGCGCGTTGGCCGAGGGCGCCTTCCGGGTGGTCTCGGGCCGCGAGACGCCGATGCAATGGCCGGTCGCGATGCCGGCGGAGGTCGTCTGATGCCGGTGCGGAGCTTCGCGGAACTGCGGGAGCGGGCGCAGAGCCTTGGCCCGGTGCGGCTCGCGGTGGCGGGCGGCAACGACGCCAGCGTTCTTGAGGCGCTGATCCGGGCGGTCGGGGAGGGGTTCGTCTCGACCGTCCACGTGACCGGCGACGCCTCGGCGATCAGGGCCGCCCTGCCTGCGGCGCTGCGCGCGGTCGTGCGGTGCGTCGATGCCGGCGACGCCGCCGACTGCGCCGCGAAGGCGGTCGCCGCGGTGCGCGAGGGCCGGGCGGATGTCCTGATGAAGGGGCATGTCGACAGCACCGCCTATCTCCGGGCGATCGTCAGCCGCGATACCGGCATTCGCGCCGGTGGCGTCCTGTCGAACGTGACGGTGGCCGCGATGCCGTCCTGGCCTAAGCTCATCGCGGCGACCGACAACGGTATCCTTCCCGCGCCCGATCTTGAGCAGAAGCGGCAGATCGTGCTGAACACGGCGGGTTTGTTCCGGGGGCTCGGCATGAGCCCGGTGAAGGTGGCGGCGGTGGCGGCGACCGAGAAGGTGTCGGAGGCACTGCCCGCCACCGTGGATGCGGCGACGCTCGCGGCGGAGAGCCGGGCCGGAAAGCTCCCGGGCTTCGAGATCGACGGTCCCTTCGGCTACGATGTCGCCGTCAGCCGCGACGCGGCGCGGGCGAAGGGGCTGGAAGGGTCGACGGTCGCCGGCGACGTGGACCTTCTTCTCTTCCCGACCATCGAGGCGGCGAACGCGGTGGCGAAATCCTGGAAGTTCCACGGCCAGGCGGAAACCGGGTCGATCGTTCTTGGCGCGCGGGTTCCGGTCATGCTTAACTCGCGCTCCGACAGCGCGGCGCGGCGCATCAATGCGCTGCTCCTGGCGATGGTGGCAGGAAATGCGAGCGGAGGAACGACATGACGGTCCAGACGGTTGGAGTGATCGGCGCCGGGCAGATGGGCAACGGCATCGCCCATGTGTTTGCGGCCGCCGGCTATGACGTGGTGCTGAACGACATCTCCGCCGAGGCGCTCTCTGCCGCGATGGCGAAGATCGAGACGAACACCGCGCGCCAGGTCAGCAAGGGCCAGATTGACGCCGAAGCGCGCGACGCGGCTCTGGCGCGAATCCGCACCACCACCGATCTGGGCGAGCTTGGCGGCGGCGATCTGATCATCGAGGCCGCGACCGAGCGGGAGGAGGTCAAGCACAAGATCTTCGCGTCGCTCCAGCCCTCGCTCGGGCCCGGGACGATCCTGACCTCCAACACCTCGTCGATCTCGATCACCCGGCTCGCCGCGCGGACCGACCGGCCGGACCGCTTCATGGGCTTCCACTTCATGAACCCGGTGCCGCTGATGAAGCTGGTCGAGCTGATCCGGGGTATCGCGACGTCGGAGGAGACCTATCAGGAACTCAAGACCATCGTCGCCAGGCTCGGCAAGACCGCGGCCAGTGCCGAGGACTACCCCGCCTTCATCGTCAACCGCGTGCTGATCCCGATGATCAACGAGGCGGTTTATGTGCTCTACGAGGGCGTCGGCAACGTCGCCAGCATTGACGCGTCGATGAAGCTCGGCGCAAACCACCCGATGGGCCCGCTCGAACTGGCCGACTTTATCGGGCTCGATACCTGCCTTTCGATCATGAACGTGCTTCGGGAAGGGCTCGCCGATACCAAGTATCGCCCTTGTCCGCTGCTGGTGAAATATGTCGAGGCCGGCTGGCTCGGCCGCAAGTCGGGGCGCGGCTTTTACGACTATCGCAGCGGCAGACCTGAGCCGACGCGGTAGGGTGCCTCACCCGTCGCGGCGGCTTTCTTCATGCCGGCGCTGGAAATCCGAGGGCGTCAGCCCGAACTTCGCCTTGAAGAGCCGCGCGAACTGCGCCTGATCCGAGAAGCCGAAGCGATAGGCGATTTCGGCGATCTTGACCGCGCCGGACGCTTCGAGCCGGTCGCGCGCGGCGATCAGGCGCTGGTCGCGAATCTGCTGCGACACGGTGCCGTTCACGTCCTTGAAGAGGTCGTGCAGGTAGCGCTTGGAGATGCCGCAGCCCTCGGCGATGAGGTCCGGCGACAGGCCGGGTTCCTTGAGGTTGGCGCGGATGAACCGTTCCACCCGGCTCAGATGCGCCGCGCGCACCGACGAGACGCCGCTTTCGGCAACGTCCCCGTCGGTCTCGAGAACGAGGCCGAGCAACTCCAGCAACTGCCGCCCGATCGTCTCGGCCGCCGACGCGCCGAGCTCGGCGATCTGGCTTTGTGCGTGGCCGACCATCGCGGCGAACAGGTTCGCCGTGCCGGAGGTCGCATCGATGACCCGGGCGCAGTGCCGATCCGGCTGGCGGACACGCTCGGCCAATGCCGATCTGCCGACCTTGAGCACGAAGAGGTCGTTGGGGTTTTCGTACATGAACCGGTAGGGCTCATCCCCGCGTTCCAGGATGAAGCCGCCGGGATCGCAGCGCACGTCCTTGCCGAGCTGCCGGAATTCGACCGACGAGACGCGCGGGATGGTGATCAGGTATTCCTCTTCGCGCGCTTCGCTGATGTGGCTGCGCCGCCGCTCGTAGTTCACCGGATCGGAGGTGAGGCGGGACAGGCCGACATGACCGAGCGGCATGCGCGTCAGCTGCCCGTTGAATTCCAGCGGGTTCCGGAAATGGAGCTGCAACGGGAAATAGGCTTCGGCGATGACCGCGTTCCATTGGCTGGAGCGGTCCTGCTGAAGTGTCTGCGCCGTGGAAAAGCGCAGCTGCGAAGTCATTCCATTCCTCCTCCGATCGAGAATGGCAGAACAAACTTACGTTGCGGCGCGCACGAAACAAAGAAAATTTCGCGGGACTGCGCGGAGGTGCAAATTGTTCTGCACCCTGCGTCAAGACCGCGCCCGGCCAAAGCGGCACTCTGACCCCATGAGATCGACGTGCAGGAGGAGCACGCCGGATCCGGGAGGGAATGTCAGCTCAACCCCGATTCCGCGCGCCCTTTGCACAAACGCAAAGGACAACGACCATGGCTCAGAGAGATGTCGACCCGATCACCCTGTCGGTGGTGCGCGGGGTTCTGGAGACGACGCAGCGCGAGATGACGCTGGCGCTCGAGAAGACCGCGCGCAGCTCGGTGTTCAACCTCGCGCACGATTACTCAACGGCGCTCTTCAACCACACGCCCGAGATGATCCTTCAGGGCCAGGACATCCCGATCCATCTCGGCAGCCTGATCCCGGCGATGAAGGCGGTCGACAAGTTCTTCGACGGCGACATCCACGAAGGCGACCTGATCCTGCACAACGACCCGGACTATGCCGGCAGCCACATCATCGACACCTGCATGTACTACCCGGTCTTCTACCACGGCGAGCTGGTGTTCTGGACCGTCTGCAAGGGCCACCTTACCGATATCGGCGGCCCGGTTCCGGCCGGCTACAACCCCGAGGCCAAGGAGATCTACGCCGAGGGGCTGCGGATTCCCCCGATCAAGATCTGGGACAAGGGCGTGCCGCGCCGCGACGTCATGAACATGCTCCTGACCAACATGCGCGCGCGCCGCGACCAGGAGGGCGATTTCAACGCGCTGATCGGCGCCTGCCAGGTCGGTGCGCGCAACCTGATCGCGCTGATGGACAAGTACGGCAAGGAGACGGTGCAAGCCTGCATCGAGGAACTGCTGTCGATGGCCAACCGGCACATGAACAGCCTGATCGCCAAGGTGCCGGACGGCACCTATAGCGGCACGGCGGTGCTCGAGGATGCGGGCCACGGTTTCGGCGATTTCGACATCACCGCGACCGTCACCATCAAGGGCGAGAGCTGCCATATCGAGATCGCGAGTCCGCCGCAGATCCCCTATTTCATCAACTCCTACGAGGGGAACAGCTATTCCGGCGTCTATCTCGGCCTGATGATGGTCGCGCAACTGCCGCCGCCCTACAACGAGGGGCTTTACCGCAACGTGACGGTGGACATGGGGCCGAAGGGCACGCTCTGCAACGCCAAGCCCCCCGCGCCGCACATGAACTGCACGACAACGCCGATGGAGACGCTGACCGACGCGGTGCGGCTCGCCTTCGAGCAGGCGGCACCCGAGAAGGTCTCGGCGAGCTGGGGCCATGCCAACGGCTGCAACATCGCCGGCTGGGACACTCGCCACGACGAGGAATACGTGACGATGGTGCTGGCCTCGATCATCTCCGGGGCGGGGGCCACCAACAGCCAGGACGGCTGGCACGTCCGGGGCCCGGAATGCTGTTTCGGTGCGCTCACCTCGGGCGATATCGAGATGCTGGAGCATTCCTATCCGATCATCATCCACCGCTACTC
>JBFKMA010000140.1:0-6390 GCA_041630175.1 Albidovulum sp. | reverse complement strand
GACGGCATCCAGTAGGCGACCTTGGAGATGGTCTTCGGCGTCAGCACGACGCATTCCGGCACGAAGCGCTTGCGCTCCTCGTACTGGCCGCAGCGGCAGCTCTCGGTATCGAGAAGCCGGCAGGAGATGCGGGTGAAGAAGACCTCGCCCGTCTCGGCATCCTCGAGCTTGTTGAGACAGCACTTGCCGCAGCCGTCGCACAGCGCCTCCCATTCGCGCGGGGTGAGCGCGTTCAGGGGCCGCTTCCAGAAGCCGGGCCGCAGGCCGTCGCGGGGGATGTCGTCCTTCATGGCGCGGCACATTGGCCGAGGGGGAGCGGAAAGGAAAGCCGGAACACGGCGGACGCACCCGATTTCCCCGGAAACATCGCGTCCGGCCCCGGCGACGCGCGCCGAGGCGCGTTCACAGCGCGGCCAGGACCGACCGCGCCTTGTCGCAGTCGGCCTTCATCTGTGCGACGAGGCCGGGCAGGCCGCTGAAGGTCATCTCGGGGCGGAGATAGTCGATCAGCGCGACCGACAGGTGTTCGCCGTAGAGATTGCCGGAGAAGTCGAACAGGAAGGTTTCGAGGTTGGGCCGGTTCTCGCCGAACATCGGCCGCACGCCGAGGCTCGCGGCGCCGTCATAGCTGCCCTGATGCGGGCCGGTCAGGACATCGACCTTGACCGCGTAGACCCCGAGCTTCGGCAGGTGCAGCCCCTCGACGCCCATGTTCGCGGTCGGAAAGCCGAGGTCGCGGCCGCGCTTGTCGCCGTGCAGCACCTCGCCCTCGATCCGGTGCCAATGGCCGAGCATCCGCGCCGCATCGCGCGGGCGGCCCTCGGCCAGCGCGGTGCGGATCGCGGTCGAGGACAGTTCGACCCCCTCGATCCCGACGAGCTCGGCCACCGTGAGGCCGAAGCCGTGCTTCTCTGCGGCGGCGCGCATCGTCTCGACATTTCCGGTGCGGCCCTTGCCGTAGCAGAAATCGGCGCCCACCGTGACATGGGCGACGCCGAGCCCCTCGACCAGTACCTCGCGCACGAAGGTATCGGGATCCATGCCGGCCAGCGTGGCGTCGAAGGGAAGCTCGTAGAGCTGCGCGACGCCGAGCTTCTCCAGCCGGTGGGTGCGCGCCTCGGCGTTCATGAGGCGGAAGGCGGGGGCCTGGGGCGCGAAGAACTGGCGCGGATGCGGCTCGAAGGTGACGATGCCCAGGGGCGCGTCGGCGCGGCGGGCGAGGTCGATCACCGCCAGATGGCCGAGATGCACGCCGTCGAAATTGCCCATCGCGACCGAGGCGCCGCGGTCGGCCTCCGCCAGTCCCGTCCAATGGAAATGCGTGCGCATCGGCCCCCGTGTGGCGGGAGCGCCCGCCGGCTCAGTCGAACTTGCGGCTCGGCGCCAGAACCAGCGCTTCGCCCTTCAGCACAACCCTATCGCCCACTGCGCAATGGGTTTCAAGGGTGACGCGGCGCTTCGCGTGGTCGATGGCGATGACTTTCACCTCGGCATAGACCACGTCGCCGGGCCGGACCGGCGCCATGAACTTGAGCGTCTGGCCGAGATAGACGGTGCCGTGGCCCGGCAACTGCTCGCCGATCACCGCCGAGATCAGCCCCGCCGTCAGCATGCCATGCGCGATGCGCCCCTCGAAGATCGTGTCGCGGGCATAGTCCTCGTCGAGATGCACCGGATTGCGGTCGGTCGACACTTCCGCGAACATCTCGATATCGCGGTCGGTGATTTCCTTCCGGAGATAGCGGATCATCCCGATCTCCAGATCCTCGATGCAGATCGTTCCGCGCGGCATGTTGTCGAGCATCATCGCGAATCCCAAAGCCCCATGTTGCACTGCAGCATAACGAAGGCAGCGACATCACGCAACGCGCGTCGGTAATTATTTAACCGAAACCCGATCTGGCTCGCAACATTGTTGCTATCTGGTCATAATCTATCGCAGCCGACCGACGCAATGGGTGGGCGAGATCTGCATTTCCTCGAGCCTGCCCGTCAGCAGGCCTCGCTCTCATACGTCCCTATCCTCATTTCCAGGCGGGTGGCGGTCCCACCGCGGCGCGACGTCCGTCGTGTCAAGCCAGACCATGTGCTCTTCGAAGAATGCATGACCTGCCGGCACCAGCCCGTGCGGGTCGTCCAGGACACCCGCGAACACGCTAATCTCGCCGCGATCGGGACGCGCAAAGCTCAGCGTGGACCCGCAGTTTGCGCAGAACCCGCGCTCGACACCGGGAGATGATCTGTAGATTTCCGGCGGCTCGCCGGTCCAATCGAAGTGATCTGACATGAAGCCGACATAGGTCAGGAACCCTGCGCCAGATGCGCGCTGGCAGTTTCGGCAATGGCAATGCACGACCCAAGCCGGATCGCCACGGCCCTCGAAGGTGACCGCGCCACAAAGGCATCCACCTGTAACAGCCATGATCCCCTCCGTCGTCTCTGGTGTCTGGATGATACACCATACTGCCGACGACCCCCTGCCGTCTCTGCTTGCGGGCCTCAATGCTTTGCAATCGGGCGTGCGCTACGTCGGCGAACAGGGCCGAGGCAGTGTCGCGGCATGGCTGCTCTAGCGCAGACGACCGATGCTGAAGGTCGGCGAGAGCTCGACGGAATCCAGCCATCCGGTCAGCAATCCGGCGTCGGGATTGTCGATATCCGGGCCGAACCGCGCCGCCTCGAGACCGCCGGTGATGAACAGGGTGTCGATGCCTTCGCCCATGCCGCCGCTGATGTCGGTGCCGATGCCGTCGCCGACGGCGAGGATGCGGGCATCCTCGACCGCCTGTCCGGTCAGCGCGGTGAGCCGGCGCCGGGCGAGGTCGTAGATCGGCGGGTGCGGCTTGCCGAAATAGAGGCTCTCGCCGCCCATTTCGGTATAGAGCCGGGCCAGCGCGCCAGCGCACCATTCCCGGCTCTCGCCGCGGTCCACGACGATGTCGGGATTGGCGCAGAGCAGCTTCAGCCCCTTGGTCTTTGCGTAAAGGAAGTCCGGCCGGTTGACCGCGGGATCGGCATGGGGATCGACGGGGCCGGTGCAGACGATGCCCTCGGCCTGATCCAGCGGGACGGTCTCGATGTGGATCGGGTGTTCAAGGATTTTCAGCGGCTCGAAGAACCCCATGTCGGTGGCCGGGTTGCCGATGAAATGGACCTTGTGGCCGACCACGCCCTGAAACAGCGCCGAACGCGCCGAATCGCCCGAGGTCGCGATCGTGTCCCAGCAGTCGCGCGGCACGCCGATCTGGTCGAGCTGGATTGCCACGCCCGCCCGAGGCCGGGGCGAGTTCGTCACGAGGACGACCTTGCCGCCCTGCGCGCGATAGGCCTGCAGCGCGGCGATTGCGGTCGGAAACGGCCTCAGCCCGTCATGGACGCAGCCCCAGAGGTCGCAGAACAGCGCGTCATAGTCCGAGGATATCTCGGAAAGCGACTGGATGATCCGGGGCATGCGCGACTCCTGTGGGTTCGGCGGCATTGCCGGCCGCGGGCGTAGATCGGAAGGGCGCCCGAAGGCGCCCCCCATAAGACTTGTCCGTCGGGCTCAGAGCTTCAGGGCCGGGATGATCTGCTTCTTGCGGCTCATGATGCCGGGCAGCACGACCGCGTCGCCCTCGACCTTCGCGCCGAAGCTCGCCTCGGCGATCTGTTTGACGAGGTCGTTCGGAACCAGAAGCGTCGCCTCTTCCTTCAGGATGTCGACGACGAACAGCAGCACCTGGTCGGCGCCGTCCTCCTTCGCGACGCCTTCCATCGCGGCCATGAGGCTCGCCTTGCGGTCGAGCACCATCTTCGGCGAGGTGGTCTCGAGCACCGAGACGCGCAATTCCTTGCCGGCGACGGTGTATTCCTTGGAATCCATCCTGAGCAGTTCGGCGTCGGAGAAGGCCGAGACGTCGGACTTCGCGGCGAAGAGCTCGGCGGCGTAATCCGGGATCGAGATGCCGAGTTCGGTCGCCAGCGTCTCGGCCACCTCGCGGTCATGCGCCGTGGTCGTGGGCGAGCGGAATTCGAGCGTGTCCGACAGGATGCAGGACAGCATCGCGCATTTGATGCCTTCCGGCATCTTCGCCGCGTCGTCGCCCATCAGGTCGTACATGATCGTCGCGGTGCAGGCGAGGGGGCGCACCGTGATGTCGATCGGGCCCTTTGTCTTCAGCCCGCCGGCCAAGAGGTGGTGGTCGATGATCTGGATGACGTTGGCCTCGTTGATCGAGGCGGGCAGCTCGGCCGGGTTGTTGGTGTCGACGATGACGCAGTCCTCGCCCGCCGCGACGTCCGCGATGATCTCGGGCTTCGGCAGATCCCAGCGCTTCAGGACGAAGGCGGCTTCGGTGTTGGGCTCGCCGAGAAGCACGGGCTTGGCGGGCGTGCCCTTCACCTCGGTCAGGTACCAGGCCCAGATGATGGGCGAGCCGGTGGAATCGGTGTCGGGGGATTTGTGGCCGAAAACCTTGATCATGTCTGTCATCCGCTGGGCTTATGGGAAATCGCGCGCCTTATAGGCGCTGCTGCGGCGCTTGTCACGGGGCGCGAGACGACGTTCGCGCGGGATGCGCCGGGGCGCGGCGCGAGGTCAGAACGCCAGCCGCTCGATCGCGAAGCCCTCGGCTTCGAGAAGCGCGAGCACGCCGCCTTCGCCCGACAGGTGCAGCGCGCCGAAGGCCGCGAAGACCGGCCCCTCGCCAAGCGCAGCCTCGATCACCGGGATCCAGGCGCGGTTGCGGCGGACCATCAGCGCCTCCTCCATCTCGGCCAGGGCGGCATCGACCTCTTCCCGAGTATTGCCCTTCAGCCCGTAGGCCTTGAGCCGGCCCAGTTCCCAGGTCACGCGGACATCTTCGGCGAAATAGGCATCGGTCAGCGTGGCGCTGTAATCCTCCGCCTGCTCGTCCATGGCAAGCGTGGTGCGGATCATGTCGAGCTTCGCCTCCTCGGTCATCCCGTCGAACAGCCCGAACACCGTGTCGTAGGGTTCGAGCGCCCGCACCGGGGTCGCATTGGCTTCGGCGCGTTCGACGATGCGCGCGTCGAGGCCGCGCATGCCATCGGCCACGTCGGGCATCGCGCAGGCCGGGATGCCGAGCATCATCGCGAGATACCAGGGCTGCATCTTCGCCGCGAGAAAGGCCGGGATGCCACGCGCCTGCATTGCAACGGACAGTTTCTGCCAGTCCTCCTCGGAGAGCTGTTCGGGCAGGGTCGGGCCGGTGGCGCGGAACAGTCGCTCGGGCCGGCGCGTCATTTCGGATTTGAGCCGCTCCTGCTCCTCGGGGCCGGCCTCGACCAGCACGACCGCCGCGGCGTCGATGCTGGGCGCGAGGCGTTCAAGGATGGCGTCGTGGCGGGGGTCGTCGAAATGATAGGTGCCGACGATGTGGACGGTCTCGCCGTCCCGCGTCGCGCGCCATGAATTGCCGCGCGCATAGGGTTGCCGCGCGACGGCCTCGTCCAGCGCGGCGCGGTCTTCGGGGGGCAAGGTCTCGAGCAGGCTCGTGCCGTCACATTCGGCCGCCGCGGCGAGGCCGGGCAGCAGGAAGAGGCAGAAAAGGGCGGTGCGAAGCATGCGTTTGTCTCCGTGCGCGTGACCGGATTCAGGCGTGCCGCCATCCTTGCACGGGGGCTGTGGCAATGCCATGCCGAAGCCACGGCAATTTTGCGCGACGAGGGAGTTGACTCAGGTTCCGGCGCTGCCTAACTACGGGCCGTTAGCACTCACTTGAGGCGAGTGCTAATCCCGTTCAAACCTGGAACCCATAGGGAGAGTTACCAGATGGCATTCAAACCGCTCCATGACCGCGTGCTGGTCAAGCGTGTGGAAAGCGACGAGAAGACCAAGGGCGGTCTGATCATCCCCGACAGCGCCCAGGAAAAGCCGGCCGAGGGCGAAGTCGTCGCCGTGGGCGAAGGCGCGCGCAAGGATTCGGGCGAGCTGATCGCACCGTCGGTCAAGTCCGGCGACCGCATCCTGTTCGGCAAGTGGTCGGGCACCGAGGTGACGATCGACGGCACCGAGATGCTGATCATGAAGGAAAGCGACATTCTCGGCGTCATCGCCTGAGACCTTCGCACCAACTGAAATCCAGACAACCAGGAGCAAGCAAACATGGCTGCTAAGGACGTCAAATTCGATTCCGATGCCCGCGACCGGATGCTCAAGGGCGTCAACATCCTCGCCGATGCGGTGAAGGTGACGCTCGGGCCCAAGGGCCGCAACGTCGTGATCGACAAATCGTTCGGTGCCCCGCGCATCACCAAGGACGGCGTCACCGTCGCCAAGGAGATCGAGCTTTCCGACAAGTTCGAGAACATGGGCGCCCAGATGGTGAAGGAAGTCGCTTCCCGCACCAATGACGAGGCCGGCGACGGCACCACCACCGCGACGGTTCT
>JBFKMA010000139.1:0-6391 GCA_041630175.1 Albidovulum sp. | reverse complement strand
GCCGGGATTTGATCAAGTTTTCCGGTGACGCCGCCCGGGACCCGGCGCGGAGCGTCGCCGGGCCTTCGGCCGCCGGGCTAGGCGGCGGCCAGTTCGGCGAGCACCGCCTCGGCGGCGGCGGCAGGGTCGGGGGCGGCCCAGATCGGCCGGCCGATGACGATGTGATCGGCGCCGTCCGCGATCGCGCGGGCCGGGGTGGCGATGCGCTTCTGGTCGCCGAGATCGGCACCGGCCGGCCGGATCCCGGGGGTGACGATGAGCTTGCCCGCCGCGCCGGGCAGCGCGCGGATCATCGCCGCCTCCTGGGCCGAGGCGATGACGCCGTCGGCGCCGGCCTCGAAGGCGCGGGCGGCGCGTTCGCAGACGATTTCGGGGATGTCGCCGGACCGGATCAGCGCCGCGTCGAGATCGGCGCGGTCGAGCGAGGTCAGGATCGTCACGGCGAGGATCTTCAGCTCCTTGCCCGCGGCGCCCTGCTTTGCGGCGCGCACCACGTTGGGATCGCCGTGCACGGTAAGAAAGTCGAGATCGTATTGCGCGAGGCCGCGGACCGCCGCCTCGACCGTGGCGCCGATATCGAAGAGCTTCATGTCGAGGAAGATGCGCTTGCCGTGATCCTGCTTGAGCTCGTTGGCGAGCGCGAGACCGCCGCCGGTGAGCATGCCGAGGCCGATCTTGTAGAAGCTGACTCGGGACCCGAGGGTCCGGGCCAGTTCCAGCCCGGTCAGGGCGTTCGGAACATCGAGGGCGACGATCAGGCGGTCATCAGCGGGCAGACTGGCATCGGCGGGCGGCATGGTCACTCCTTCCGGCGGGGTGAGGCCGTCTTGGTCCGGGGCGCCGCGGCTGTCAAGCCGCGGCTTGGTCCGCGGAGCGGAGCTTCGGCCGCGCCGGGTCCGCCGCGAAGGCCAGTTTCGCCGCGCCGAGCAGCCGGGCCCGCAGGGGCGCCGCCCCCGGTGCGCGGGCCGGGGCGGCGGCGCGGACCAGCCTGTGCACCCGTTGTCCATCCCACAGGACGGTGAGGGCCACGATGGCCTCGACCCGGTCGGACGGGCGGTCGCGCCGGGCGCGGGAGATCCGGGCGGAGAGAATGCGCATCCGACTGGCCTAGCGCCGGCGTGGCGCGAAGGGGTTCGGGATGCGCGGCGCGTCCGGCGCCGGGTCCGACCGCATCGTGGCGGCGAGCGCCAGAAGCTGGGGCGGCGGCGGCGTCAGTTCCGAGAGCAGGAACTGGGCGGTGTTGCGGATGGCGGATGCAAGACGGCTCATGTTCGGTCCTCCGTTAACATTAAGCGCGATTAACCGCGAAACTCCTTTCCATTTCGTTTCCGTCGCCGAGCTCGGCCCGCGTTCTTGAAATCGTCGCCCCCGATGGCCAAGTCACTGACGAGACCCGGAAAGTGCCGTGCCAGTGCGGGCGGCCCGAGGCCGGGGGCTTGAGAGAGGAGATACCGATGAACATGGAGAAGTTCACGGAGCGGTCGCGCGGGTTCCTTCAGGCCGCGCAGACCGTCGCGATGCGCGAGGGACACCAGAGGGTGGTGCCGGAGCATCTGCTGAAGGCGCTCATGGATGACGAACAGGGGCTCAGCGCCAACCTGATCGCACGCGCGGGTGGCGAGCCGAAGCGCGTCGCCGAAGCCGTCGATCAGATGGTCGCGAGGATGCCCAAGGTCTCGGGCGGCGACGGGCAGGTCTATGTCGACACCTCGCTGGTGCGCGTGCTCGACGAGGCCGAGAAGGTGGCGAAGAAGGCGGGCGACAGCTTCGTTCCGGTCGAGCGCATCCTCACCGCGCTCGCCATCGTCAACACCAAGGCCAGGGACGCGCTCGAGGCCGGCGCCGTGACGGCGCAGAACCTCAACGCGGCGATCAACGACATCCGCAAGGGCCGCACGGCCGATTCGGCTTCCGCTGAGGAGGGTTACGAGGCGCTGAAGAAATATGCGCGCGACCTGACGGCGGCGGCCGAGGAAGGCAAGATCGACCCGATCATCGGCCGCGACGAGGAGATCCGGCGCGCGATGCAGGTGCTGAGCCGCCGCACCAAGAACAATCCCGTCCTGATCGGCGATCCCGGCGTCGGCAAGACCGCGATCGCCGAGGGGCTCGCGATCCGCATCGTCAACGGCGATGTGCCCGAAAGCCTGCGTAACAAGAAGCTGATGGCGCTCGACATGGGCGCGCTGATCGCGGGTGCGAAGTATCGCGGCGAGTTCGAGGAGCGGCTGAAGGCGGTCCTGAAGGAGATCGAGGCCGCGGCGGGCGAGATCGTCCTCTTCATCGACGAGATGCACACGCTTGTCGGCGCCGGCAAGGCCGACGGCGCGATGGACGCGGCGAACCTGATCAAGCCGGCGCTGGCGCGCGGCGAGCTGCACTGCATCGGTGCCACGACGCTCGACGAATACCGCAAGTATGTCGAGAAGGATGCAGCGCTGGCGCGGCGCTTCCAGCCGCTGATGGTGGACGAGCCGACCGTCGAGGACACGGTCTCCATCCTGCGCGGCATCAAGGAGAAGTATGAGCTGCACCATGGCGTGCGCATTTCCGACTCGGCGCTGGTGGCGGCCGCGACGCTCAGCCATCGCTACATCACCGACCGGTTCCTGCCCGACAAGGCGATCGACCTCGTCGACGAGGCCGCCTCGCGTCTGCGTATGGAGGTGGACTCCAAGCCCGAGGAACTCGATCAGCTCGACCGGCAGATCCTGCAGATGCAGATCGAGGCCGAGGCGCTGAAGAAGGAGGACGACGCCGCGTCGAAGGACCGGCTCGAGAAGCTCGAGAGAGAGCTGTCTGACCTTCAGCAGCGGTCGGCCGAGATGACCGCCAAGTGGCAGTCCGAACGCGACAAGCTCGAATCGGCACGGGGACTGAAGGAAAAGCTCGACCAGGCCCGAAACGAACTCGACCACGCCAAGCGTGCGGGTGACCTCGCGCGGGCTGGGGAACTCAGCTATGGCGTCATTCCGCAACTGGAAAAGCAGCTCGCTGCCGCCGAGGAGCAGGAAGACACGCTGATGGTGGAAGAGGCCGTGCGGCCCGAGCAGATCGCCGAGGTGGTCGAGCGCTGGACCGGCATCCCGACCTCGAAGATGCTCGAGGGCGAGCGCGAGAAGCTTCTCAAGATGGAGGAGGAACTCGGCAAGCGCGTCGTTGGCCAGCATCGCGCGGTCGAGGCCGTGTCGAAGGCCGTGCGTCGCGCCCGCGCCGGGCTTCAGGACGAGAACCGGCCGCTCGGCTCGTTCCTGTTCCTCGGGCCCACGGGCGTCGGCAAGACCGAGCTCACGAAGGCGCTCGCCGAATATCTCTTCGATGATGAACACGCGATGGTCCGAGTCGACATGTCCGAGTTCATGGAGAAGCATTCGGTCGCGCGGCTCATCGGCGCGCCTCCGGGCTATGTCGGTTATGACGAGGGCGGCGTGCTGACCGAGGCGGTGCGCCGGCGTCCCTACCAGGTGATCCTCTTCGACGAGGTCGAGAAGGCCCATCCGGACGTCTTCAACGTGCTTCTGCAGGTGCTCGACGACGGGGTGCTGACCGACGGCCAGGGCCATCACGTCGACTTCAAGCAGACGCTGATCGTGCTGACCTCGAACCTCGGGTCGCAGGCGCTGAGCCAGCTGCCCGACGGTGCGGATGCCGCACAGGCCCGGCGCGACGTGATGGATGCGGTGCGCGCCCATTTCCGCCCCGAATTCCTCAACCGGCTCGATGACCAGATCATCTTCGACCGGCTGACGCGGGACGACATGGGCGGCATCGTCGAGATCCAGCTCCGCCGGCTCGAGAAGCGGTTGGCGCAGCGCAAGATCGCGCTCGAACTCGACGCGGCGGCGAAGGCGTGGCTGGCCGAGGAGGGCTACGACCCGGTCTTCGGCGCGCGGCCGCTGAAGCGGGTGATCCAGCGCCACCTCCAGGACCCGCTGGCCGAGATGCTGCTTTCGGGCGACGTCATGGACGGCGATACGGTCACGGTCAGCGCCGGCGCCGAGGGGCTGATCGTCGGCGAGAGGGTGTCGAAATCCACCCGGCCGATGCCCGAGGACGCGGTATTGCACTGACGGGAAAGAGGCGGAGCGATCCGCCCCCTTCTCCATTCGGGTGTGCAACCGCCGCGGAACCGCCGGCAAATCGCGGGCGCAAACGTTGCGATGACGCCATCGTTACCGTTCGCCAACGGAGTCGTGAGGCGGCGTTATTGGGCGCGGATAACATATCGGTGTAGGGTTGCGTGAGAGAGACAGCCGGAGTCCCGCCATGCCCCGTCGCTTCACGCCCGATCTGAAATGGTCCGACGTCACGCCGAAGGCGGCCTATCTCAGCCGCCGGGAGTTGATCGCCGGCGCCGCGGCTTTGGGCGTCGCCGGGCCGGCGATGGCCAAGATCGAGGCCGTGCCGTCGGAATACTCGACCGACGAGGAGCCCAACACCTTCGAGGAGATCACCACCTACAACAACTTCTACGAGTTCGGCCCCGAGAAAGACGATCCGGCCAAGGAGGCCCATGCGCTGACCGTGGATCCCTGGGCGATCAAGATCGACGGCATGGTGGACAAGCCCGGCGACTACGATCTGGCCGACATCCTTTCGGGGGTCACGCTGGAGGAGCGCATCTACCGGCTGCGTTGCGTCGAGGCCTGGTCAATGATCGTCCCCTGGATCGGCTTCCCGCTGGCCGATCTTCTAGACCGCGTCGGCGTGGCGCCGGGCGCCAGATTCGTGGCCTTCGAGACGCTGCTGCGGCCCGAGGAGATGTTCGCGCAAGGCTACCCGCTCCTGGAATGGCCCTACCGCGAGGGGTTGCGGCTCGACGAGGCGATGAATCCGCTGACGATCCTCGCCACCGGGCTCTACGGCGAGGAGATGCCGAAACAGAACGGCGCGCCGATCCGGCTCGTGGTGCCGTGGAAATACGGATTCAAGTCGATCAAGTCGATCGTGCGGATCAGCCTGACCGACACCCAGCCAGAGACGACCTGGAACATGCAGAACGCGCGCGAATACGGCTTCTATTCAAACGTCAACCCGAAGGTCGACCATCCGCGCTGGAGCCAGGCCAGCGAGCGCCGCGTCGGCGCCGGGCTGTTCGCCGGGCGTCAGGACACTCTGATGTTCAACGGATACGAGCAATACGTGGCCGCGCTCTATGCCGGCCAGGACCTGAGCAAGGATTACTGACGTGGCCGAGCTGCGCTCGGCCGTGACCTGTCCGCATTGCGGCAAAGCGAAGACCGAGACGATGCCAACCGACGCCTGCCAATTCTTCTACGACTGCAGCGGCTGCGGCGCCGTGCTGCGGCCGCGCGCGGGGGATTGCTGCGTCTTCTGTTCATGCGGCACGATTCCCTGCCCGCCGGTTCAGGCGGGGAAGGCGTGCTGCGGCGTGTCATGACCGGCGCCGACCGCATCAACCAGCTGGTTCGGCGTGTGCCGGCCTGGCCGGTATACCTCGTGGGCGCCGCCCTGCCCGTCTGGCTGTTCTGGCTGGCGACGAATGGGGGGCTCGGGCCGGAGCCGGTGAAGGCGATCGAGCACCGGCTCGGTCTCTGGGGGCTCCAGCTGATCGTGGCGGCGCTGTGCATCTCGCCGCTGCGCCGTTTCACCAATGTGAACCTGTGCAAGTATCGCAGGGCGGTCGGGCTGTTGGCCTTCTTCTATATCCTGCTCCATTTCCTCACCTGGATCGTGCTGGACATGGGCCTGCGCTGGGAACAGGCGCTGGGCGACATCGTCAAGCGGCCGTACGTTACCGTGGGCATGGTCGGGTTCGTGGCGATGATTCCGCCGGCGGTGACCTCGAACGACTGGATCGTCCGCCGGCTCGGCCCGCTGCGCTGGAAGCGGATTCAGAAGCTCGTCTATATCAGTGCGGTGGCCGGGGCGCTGCATTTCGTCTGGGTGGTGAAGTCCTGGCCGATGGAGCCGATGGTCTATCTCGTCGGGATTCTGGGGCTGCTGGCGCTCCGGGCGATTCCGAAACGGTCGCGAGTCGCGGCCTGAATCGGGCGATTCCGCGACGCCTTTCGCGGGAATCACGGAAAATCAGAGACTTGGCTGGGTCCTGGGGCAGCAAGCCGGCAATGGTCGACGAGGGGAACGCCCTGACTCGCCGCCCCGCGGCCGCCGCCGCAGGCGAGAGTCGGCGGGCGAGTCTGTGGACAACTCGGGAAGGGCGGCGGATTCCCTCCTCCGGCGCGCAATCTTGTTGCGTCCAACCTTCGGCCGTAGTGGCTTCTATTGCGCTAACCCCCAGATTTTGATGGAAAACCGGGGGCGGCGAAAAAATCTCGGCGATCCCGCAAAAAAGCACTTGCGGAGGTCGTCTGTGATCCGTAAACACCCCTTCACCGAAGCGGCGCAGGCTGCTGCGGGGGACGGGACG
>JBFKMA010000138.1:0-6394 GCA_041630175.1 Albidovulum sp. | reverse complement strand
GCCTTCGAGGCGCTCTTCGAAGGCGCGGCGACGCCCTCGCAGATGGGCGGCCTCCTGATGGCGCTGCGCACCCGCGGCGAGACGGTCGAGGAGATCGCGGCGGCGGCGCGGGTGATGCGGGCGAAATGCGTCAGGGTCCGGGCGCCGGAAGGGGCGATGGACATCGTCGGCACCGGCGGCGACGGCAAGGGAACGCTCAACATCTCGACCGCGACGGCGTTCGTCGTGGCCGGCGCGGGCGTCGTCGTGGCCAAGCACGGCAACCGCAACCTGTCGTCGAAATCCGGCGCGGCGGATGCGCTGACGCATATGGGCGTCAACGTGATGGTCGGCGCGGAGGCGGTCGAGAAGGCGCTCGAGACCTGCGGCATCGCCTTCATGATGGCGCCGATGCATCACCCGGCGATCCGCCACGTGATGCCGACGCGGGCCGAGCTTGGCACCCGCACGGTCTTCAACCTTCTTGGCCCGCTCACCAACCCCGCGGGCGTGAAATGCCAGCTCACCGGGGCTTTCTCCCGCGCCTGGATCCGGCCGATGGCCGAGACGCTGCAGGCCCTCGGCTCCGAGCGCGCATGGCTGGTGCACGGTTCGGACGGCACCGACGAATTGTCGATCGCCGGAAAAAGCTGGGTCGCGGCGCTCGAGGAGGGGGCCGTGCATGAGTTCGAGATCCATCCCGAGGAGGCCGGCCTGCCGGTGCATCCGTTCGAGGCGATCCTCGGCGGCAGCCCCGAGGACAACGCCGCCGCCTTCCGCGCGCTTCTGGCCGGCGAGACGGGCGCCTACCGCGATGCGGTTCTCCTGAACGCCGCGGCGGCGCTCGTCGTGGCGGGCAGGACGGCGGAACTGAAGGAAGGCGTGGCGATGGCCGCCGAGAGCATCGACAGCGGCGCGGCCAAGGCGAAGATCGAGGCGCTGGCGAAGGCCACCGAGGAGGCATGATCCCCGCGGCCTGGGCGCATCTGCCCTTCTTCGCCGCCGATTGGCCGCGGATCGAGGCCATGCTCGCTGCCGATCCGCGCGAAATCCTGCCGCCGGCAGCCCAGCGTTTCACGGCGCTCGACCTGACCCCGCCCGAGGCGGTGCGCGCGGTGATCCTCGGCCAGGACCCCTATCCGACGCCGGGCCATGCGCATGGGCTGGCGTTCTCCGTCGCGCCGGAGGTGCGGCCCCTGCCCCGGTCGCTCGGCAACATCTTCCGGGAACTGCGGGACGACCTCGGCGTGTCGCGCCCGGACGGCGACCTGCGGCCCTGGGTGCGGCAGGGCGTTCTGCTCCTGAACGCCTGCCTGACGGTGCCTGCGGGCGACGCGGGCGGGCATGCCCGGCTTGGCTGGCAGCGGCTTGCCGAAGAGGTGCTGGCCGAGGTCTCAGGGCGGCCCTGCGCCTTCCTGCTCTGGGGCGCGCATGCGCAGCGCCTGAAACCGCTGATCCGGCCGGGCGATCATCTGGTGATCGAGAGCCCGCATCCCTCGCCGCTTTCGGCCCGGCGCGGCTTCTTCGGGTCGCGCCCGTTCAGCCGAGTGAACGACTGGTTGACGGCGCGCGGCGAGCGGGCCATCGACTGGGCAAGCGGATAGGGCGGAAGCGGGGGTTTCACCCCCCCCCCGCACCCCCGTGGGATATTTCCGGCAAGGTGATGGCAGGAGGGGCTTTTCGCGACCTGCGCGCGGGGCTATGAGGGGGCATGGACATTCTCGACAAGATCAAGGCCTACAAGCTCGAAGAGGTGGCCGCCGCCAAGGCCGCGCGCCCCCAGGCCGAACTCGAGGCCGCCGCCCGCGCCGCGGACGCGCCGCGGGGCTTTGCAGAAGCGTTGAAGCGGGCCGCGGCCACGGGCTACGGGCTGATCGCCGAGATCAAGAAGGCCAGCCCCTCGAAGGGCCTGATCCGCGCCGATTTCGATCCGCCGGCGCTGGCGCGGGCCTACGAGGCGGGCGGCGCCACCTGCCTGTCGGTCCTGACCGACCGGCCCTCGTTCCAAGGCGCGCCGGAATATCTGATGGCGGCGCGGGCCGCGGTGTCGCTGCCGGCCTTGCGCAAGGACTTCATGTACGACACCTACCAGGTCGCCGAGGCGCGGGCCTGGGGGGCGGACTGCATCCTGATCATCCTGGCCTCGGTCACGGACGCGCAGGCCGCCGAACTGGAGGACGCGGCCTTCCACTGGGGCATGGACGTGCTCCTCGAGGTGCATGACGAGGCGGAGCTCGAGCGGGCGCTGCGGCTGAAATCGCCGCTCGTCGGGATAAACAACCGCAATCTCAAGACTTTCGACGTCACGCTCGAGGCGACGCGGCGGCTCGCGCCGATGATCCCTTCGGACCGCGTCCGGGTCTGCGAAAGCGGGCTCTTCACGCCGGCGGAGCTTGCCGACATGGCCGGTTGCGGCGCGCGGGTCTTCCTGATCGGCGAGCATCTGATGCGCCAGGCCGATGTCGCGGCGGCGACGCGGGCGCTGCTTGCCGATCCCGTGCCTTGCGAGGTCTGACCATGGCGCTCACGCATTTCGACAAGGACGGCCGCGCGCATATGGTCGATGTCTCTGACAAGGCGGTGACCGACCGGGTCGCGGTGGCCGAGGCGCGGGTGGTCATGAAGCCCGAGACCCTGGCGCTGGTCACCGAGGGCCGGGCGAAGAAGGGCGACGTGCTCGGCGTCGCGCGGCTGGCCGGGATCATGGCGGCCAAGCGCACGGCCGAGCTCATCCCGCTCTGCCATCCGCTGCCGATCACCAAGGTGGCGATCGACCTCGTTCCCGATCCGGCACTTCCCGGCGTGCGTATCGAGGCGACGGTCAAGACCACCGGCCAGACCGGCGTCGAGATGGAGGCGCTGACGGCGGCCTCGGTGGCGGCGCTGACCGTCTACGACATGCTCAAGGCCGCCGAGAAGTCGATGGCGATCGAGGGCCTGCGCGTGATCCTGAAGGACGGCGGCAAGTCGGGCCGCTACGAGGCGAGCTGAGACCAGCGGAGGGCGGCGCATGATTTCGGTCGATGAGGCTCTGTCGCGGCTGTTCGCGCTCTGCGCACCCTTGGAGACCGAGACCGTTCCGCTGCGCGAGGCCGCCGGCCGGGTGCTTGCCGAACCTGTCGTGGCGGGGCTCGACCAGCCGCCCTTCGCCGCGTCGGCGATGGACGGCTACGCGATCCGCGAAGCCGACCACCGGCCCGGCGCGGTGCTGGCCGTGATCGGCGAGGCCGCCGCGGGGGCCGGATTTGCCGGCACCGTTCAGGCCGGCGAGGCCGTGCGGATCTTCACCGGCGCGCCGGTGCCGGAGGGGGCCGACTGGGTCGTGCTGCAGGAGGACGTGACCCGCGACGGCGACCGGATCACGCTCGGGCAGAGGCTGGAGCACGGCGCGAATATCCGCGCCGCCGGCCAGGACTTCCGCGCCGGCGACCGGATCGCGCCGCCGCGCCGGCTCGCGCCCGCCGATCTCGCGCTCATCGCGGCGATGAACGTCGCCGAGGTGACGGTCGCGCGGCGCCCGGTCGTGGCGCTGATCGCGACGGGCAACGAACTGGTGATGCCGGGCGAAGAGCCGGGGCCGGACCAGATCATCGCCTCGAACGGCTTCGCGCTTGCCGCGATGGCCGAGGCGGCGGGCGCCGAGGTGCGGATGCTGCCGATCGCCGGCGACACCGAGGCGAGCCTGCGCTTCACGCTCGATCTTGCGCGGGACGCGGACCTGATCGTGACGATCGGCGGTGCCTCGGTCGGCGACCACGACCTCGTGGGCAAGGTCACCGAGGGCATGGGGATGGAGCGGTCGTTCTACAAGATCGCGATGCGGCCGGGTAAGCCGCTGATGGCCGGCCGGCTCGGTGGTGCCGTCCTTCTTGGCCTGCCGGGCAATCCGGTCTCGTCCGTCGTCTGCGGGCATGTCTTCATGCTGCCGATGCTCAGGGCGCAGCAGGGCCTGCCACCCGCCCCCGCGCCGGTTCGGCGCGCCACCCTCGCGAGCGCCGTCGAGGCGAACGGGCCGCGCGCGCATTACATGCGGGCGCGTCTCGAAGAGCGCGACGGGCGGATGCTGATCCATCCCTTCGAACGGCAGGACAGCGCGCTCCTGTCGGTGCTGGCCGAGGCCGACGCGCTTCTGATCCGGCCGGTGGGCGACGGCGCACGCGCCGAGGGCGCCGAGGCGGGCTATATCCCGCTCTGACGCGCCGCGCCTGCCGTTTGCGTTGACACAAAAGGGGAACGCGCATAGAACATCCCTTGAACGTTCTGATGATCGGCAAAGGAAAGCAGGCACCATGCTGACCCGCAAGCAACTGGAACTTCTGGATTTCATCCAAAAGCGCGTGGCCCGTGACGGCGTGCCGCCCTCGTTCGACGAAATGAAGGATGCACTCGACCTGCGATCGAAGTCCGGGATCCACCGGCTGATCACCGCGCTTGAGGAGCGCGGCTTCATCCGCCGCCTCGCCCACCGCGCCCGTGCGATCGAGATCGTCAAGCTGCCCGACGCGATGGAGAAGCCGGGCTTCACCCCGAAGGTGATCGAGGGCGACAGGACGGCACCGCCGAAGGGGGCGATGCCGGTCGCCGCGGCGGCGATGGAACTGCCGGTGATGGGCCGCATCGCCGCGGGCGTTCCGATCGAGGCGATCTCGGAAGTGTCGCACCATGTCGCGGTGCCGGGCTCGATGCTGTCGGGCCGCGGCCAGCACTATGCGCTCGAGGTCAAGGGCGATTCGATGATCGAGGCCGGGATCAATGACGGCGACGTGGTGGTGATCCGCCAACAGTCGACGGCCGAGAACGGCGACATCGTCGTGGCCCTGGTCGAGGATAGCGAAGCGACGCTGAAGCGCTTCCGCCGGCGTGGCCGGATGATCGCGCTCGAAGCCGCGAACCCGGCCTATGAGACGCGGGTGCTGCCCGAGGATCACGTCAAGGTCCAGGGCAAGCTCGTCGGCCTGATCCGCAGCTACTGAAGCGCGGCGGTTTCGGTATCCGCGCGTCGCGGGTGGCCGCGCCGGTTCCAGAGCCGGTCGCCGGCCTGCTCGCGCGCGGTCACGACGCGAAGCCCCTCCGGGCCGGCATGGATCGCCAGCGCCCCGGTTTCCCGCAGCTTTCGCGCATCGAATATCCGGCAATCGCTCGGTTCCGGCCCCGCCCAGTCCTCCGGCAGGATCACCATGGCGCCGTCCGCGCAGGCCCCGGCCGCGCGCCCGGCCGCGCCCTTGCCGGTGAAGTGGCGGGCGGGGATGCCGGCGATCTCGGCGACGAGCGCGCCCTTCTCGCCCACCAGGCCCGGCCGGGCAAAGGCTTCCTCTTGGACCGCCATGTCGCCGTCATCCTCGAGCCAGCTCTTGGCGACGAAGCCCGCCCCCTTGGGCTTCGACAGCGCCCGCCCCGCCTCGCCCATCACCCCGATGATCGCCCCGTCAGCGGAGACAAGAAGCGCCGGCCGCTCGACATCCGCCCAGAGGAGCAGCGCCGCCGCTGAGACCACTGCCCCCGCCGCCCTGAGCCAGAGCGCCCGCGCGATCAGCGCCGCGATCCCGCCGAGCGCCAGAAGCGGCAGCGCCAGGGCGGGCGGTGTCGGCACCGCGACCACCGCGCCGTCGAGCCCCGCCACCCATTCCGCCACCGCAAGGATCAGCGCGGTGCCGCGCTCCATCACCCACAGCGCCGGCGCCGCGAAACCGAGGGGCGCGAGCAGCGCCGCCACCACGCCCGCCGGCATCACCATGAGCCCCATGAGCGGCACCGCGAGCAGATTGGCCAGGAGCCCGAATTCCGCGATCCGGTTGAAATGCGCCGCCGCGATCGGCGCCGTGGCGAGGCCCGCCGCCGCCGAGGACAGGACGAGCATCGCCGCCGGCCGCAAGGGCGCCGGCACGTAGTGCTGCAGCCGCGCCCAGGGCTGAAACACGGCGATCAGCGCCACGGTCGCGCCGAAGGACATCTGGAAACCGGGCTCAACCAGGCTTTCCGGCTCGAACATGAGCACGATCAGCGCTGCGATCGCGACCGACCTGAGCGAGATCGCTCGCCGGTCGGCGAGCACCGCGACCAACATCACCGCGGCCATCACGAAGGCGCGGCGCGTGGCGACGCTCGGGCCCGCGAGCATCAGGTAGAAGGCCGCGGCGACGAGCGCGACGACGGCCGCGAGCTTCTTGGTGTTGAGCCGCAGCGCGAGCGCCGGGATCAGCGCCAGCCCGTAGCGGCAGGCCGCGAAGACGAAGCCCGTGAGCAGCCCCATATGCAGCCCCGAGATCGAGATCAGATGCGACAGGTTCGACGCCCGGAGCGCCTCGTTCGTGGCCTGCGTCACGCCCGACCGGTCGCCGGTCATCAATGCCGCCGCGAAGGCGCCCGCCTGTCCCTCCATCCGCTCCTGCATCGCGCCCGAGATCGTCATCCGGAT
>JBFKMA010000137.1:0-6462 GCA_041630175.1 Albidovulum sp. | reverse complement strand
TGCGCTCAGCGAGGCGCTCGCCGGACATCCCGAAGGCGATTGGCCGGATGCCGACGTGACCGAGGCCTATCATGCGGCGCGGCGCGAGGTCTTCGCGACCTGCCCGCGCGTCGCCCTGCACGCCAGGCCCGGCGAGGCGGTCCTGATCCATCGCCTCGCCCTGCACGGGATCAGCCCCTGGCAGGAGGGCGCGGAGGCACCGCCCGAGGGGCGGATCATCGCCTATTTCCGGCCCGAACTGCCCGGCGCTATCGCGGACTGGCTGCGGCTATCGTGACGCCTGTGCAGGCCGCATTTCGTCAGAAAATCCCTGATCCGGCTGAGGCTTAGATTCCGCCGGTCCGCGCCGCGCGTCCACCGCGCCGCTGCCGCAGCCGCGGCGCGCGCGAGGGCAGTTCGGTCATGATCGCCCGGCGTTCCTCGGGCGTCATCCTGCCCCAGGTCGCGATCTCCTCGATCGAGCGGTAGCAGCCGACGCAGATCCGCTCCACCGGATGCACGGTGCAGAGCCGCACGCAGGGGCTGTCGATCTCCTGCCGTTTCCAGACCTCGTCCGTCATCCAACCCGCCTCATATGCCCGATCCGGTCGAGTGCTCCTTGCAGGATATACCCGGCCGCGACGTGGTCGATCACCTCGGAGCGACGCTTTCGTGTCGTATCTGCCTCCAGAAGCGCCCGTTCGGCGGCGACGGTCGAAAGCCGTTCGTCCCAGAAGCCGATCGGCATCTCGGTGAGCCGCGACAGGTTACGAGCGAAGGCGCGGGTCGACTGACAGCGCGGCCCCTCGCTCCCGTCCATGTTGCGCGGCAGGCCGAGGATCAGTCCGCCGATCTCGCGTTTCGCGCAGATCGCCAGAAGGGCGGCGGCATCGAGCGTGAACTTCTTGCGCCGGATCGTCTCCAGCGGCGTCGCCACCGAAAGCCGCCGGTCGGAGACCGCGACGCCGATGGTCTTCTCCCCGAGGTCGAGCCCGGCCACCGCGCGGTCGCGGGGCAGGGCGGCGGCGAAGTCCTCGATCGTCTCGCAGATCATTCCGCCACCCCCGCCTCTACGGCCGCCGCCCGCACCGTGGCAAGCTCGGCCGCTTTGCCCTCGAAGACCGACTGCGCCTCGCCCCAGATCGCCTTCGCGCGCTCGGTCTCGCCCAGGATCCCCAGCGAGGAGATCAGCCGCGCCCAGTCCTCGGCCGGTCCGCCCTCGGTCGCGAGGCGCTCGGACAGCCGGTCGACCATGCCGCGGATCATGGCGCCGCGCTCCTCGGCCGACAGGTCGGCGGCCGCGGCCACGTCGCCGGCATCCGGGCCGGCGGTCGCGTCGACCGGGGCAGCGGGCCGGTAATCGACCCCCGCCGCGCGCGCGACGAACGCGATCTGCGCGCGGATCGGCTGCATCCAGGGCGCGTCCTCCGGGCCCTCCTCCAGAAGCGCGCGCCAGAACCGGAAGGCGAGGTCGGGCCGCCCGGCCTGCGCCCACATCAGGCCCGAGTAGAACCGCGCCGTGCCGTTCTGCGGATCGCGCTCGAGCGCCGCCGCCAGCGCCGCCTCGGCCTCGGGCGAGACATAGCCGCCCGCGGCGATCACGTAGAAATCCGCGAGCGCCGCGTAGTCCGTGCCGGTCGCCGCGTCGCCCGTCAGTGCGATCAGCTGCGCCTGCGCCGCCGCCGCCGCGCCGAAATTGCCGAGCGCGGCCTCGTTGCGCGCCAAGAGCCGCTGTCCGGTCGGATCACCGGGATTGGCCGCGACGGCCTTGCGGAGCCGCTCCATCAGGTCGAGATAGGCGGGGTCGGTCTCGGGCTGCGGCGCCGGGTCGGCCGCCGCCTCGGCCTCGGCCTGCGAGGGCCGCGCCGCCCGGATCTCGTCGGACCGCGCGATGCGCTCCGCGATGGGCAGGTCGGGATAGCCCGGCGCTCCGAGATGGAGGTAGAGCCCGGCGCTCCCGGCCAGCGCCGCGCCGATGAAGACTGTGGGCAGGAACCACGATCCGCGCGCCGTCGCGCCCTCCGCGCCGGCCGCGCGGTCGGCTTCGAGGATGCGCCGCGAAATCTCGGTCCGCGCGCGCTCGGCCTCCGACCGGTCGATCACGCCGCGCGCCGCGTCGCGGTCGACTTCGGCGAGCTGATCGCGGTAGACCGCGAGATCGGCATTGCCGGACCGACCGCCGCCGCCGCGCAGGAGCGCGCGAAGCAGCACCGCACCGATTCCGGCGGCAAGGGCGAGCGAGACGATCCAGAACGACATGAGGCCTCCGAACATAGGCCCCATCTAAGGGCAATGGCCCCCGCGCGGAAGGGCAATCCGCCCCGGCCGCCCGGTCGCGATGTCGCAGATGGCGAGGAATGTCGCATTTTTCTGAAATACGACGCTTGGGCAGGTGTTGCTTTGCGCTCTGCGATCCATGAAGCGGCACGAGCGGCGCCGGCTGCGCCTAGAAGGGGATTCGTCATGGCCATGAAACGTTACTCGGCTTTCGCCGTCGCACGACAGGCGATGAACTATCATCTCGGCTGGGAACGGGCTTGGGCCGCGCCGTCTCCGAAGAAGAAATACGACGCGATCATCATCGGCGCGGGCGGGCACGGCCTCGCCTCGGCGTATTATCTCGGCAAGAACTACGGGATCACCAACGTCGCGATCATCGAGAAGGGCTGGCTCGGCGGCGGCAATACCGGCCGCAACACCACGATCATCCGCTCGAACTACCTGCAGGACCCCTCGGCCGCGATCTACGAAAAGGCGCGCTCGCTCTACGAGACGATGAGCCAGGACCTGAACTACAACGTCATGTTCTCACCGCGCGGCCTTCTCATGCTCGGCCAGACCGAGCACGAGGTCCGCGGCTACAAGCGCACCGTTCATGCCAACAACCTGCAGGGCGTCCAGACCGAATGGATCTCGCCGCAGCGCGTGAAGGAACTGGTGCCGATCATCAACATCGACGGTCCGCGCTACCCGGTCCTCGGCGCGCTCTACCAGGCGCGCGGCGGCACGGCGCGGCACGACGCGGTGGCCTGGGGCTATGCGCGCGCCTGCTCGGCGATGGGCATGGACGTCATCCAGCAATGCGAAGTGACCGGCATCCGCTCCGAAGGCGACAAGGCCGTGGGCATCGACACCACCAAGGGCGCGATCGACTGCGACAAGCTCGGCATCGTCGTCGCGGGGCACTCCTCGGTCCTGGCCGAGATGGCCGGCTTCCGCCTGCCGATCGAGAGCCTCGCGCTCCAGGCGCTGGTCTCCGAGCCGATCAAGCCCTGCATGGACGTGGTCGTGATGGCCAACACCGTGCACGGCTACATGTCGCAGTCCGACAAGGGCGAGATGGTGATCGGCGGCGGCACCGACGGGTTCAACAACTACACCCAGCGCGGCTCGTTCCACCATGTCGAGGAAACCGTCCGTGCGCTGGTCGAGACCTTCCCGATGATCTCGCGGCTCAAGATGCTGCGCCAGTGGGGCGGCATCGTCGACATGACCGGCGACCGCTCGCCGCTCATCTCGAAGACGCCCGTGGACAACATCTTCGTCAACTGCGGCTGGGGTACCGGCGGCTTCAAGTCGATCCCCGGTTCGGGCTGGGCGATGGCGGAACTGATGGCGCGCGGCCATTCGCCGCTCGCCGAGGAATTCTCCATGTACCGCTTCCGCGAGGGCAAGTTCATCGACGAAAGCGTCGCCGCGGGGGTGGCGCACTGATGACCCTTCATTCTCTGTCCGGAAATATCCCGGGGGCGCAGGCTGGTGCGCCACTGGTTCGAGAACCAGCCGGCGCGGGGCAGCGCCCCCGGCCGGCTTCCGAAAGGACAACGAAATGCTGACCCTTGAATGCCCCTATTGCGGCGTGAAAGCCGAGGAAACCGAGCTCACCGCCGGCGGCGAGGCGCATCTGAAGCGCTACGGGCCGGGCTCGACCGACGAGGAGTTCGACAGCTACATGTTCAGCCGGAAGAACCCCAAGGGCGTTCATTTCGAGCGCTGGCGGCATGCCTATGGCTGCGGCAAGTGGTTCCTCGCGGCGCGCTGCACGGCGACGCTCGAAGTGTTCGGGACCTACTCGGCCCAGACCAAGGAACCCCCTGCGGACCTGCAGGCGAAAATCAAGGCGAAACGCCCGGGCTGGGAGGGCTACAAATGAGCACGCGTCTACAGAAAGGCGGCCGCCTGATCGACCGCTCGAAGGCCCTGTCCTTCACCTTCGACGGCAAGCGCTTCCAGGGCTTTGCCGGCGACACGCTGGCCTCGGCGCTCTTGGGCGCCGACAAGATGATGATCGGCCGGTCCTTCAAGTATCACCGTCCGCGCGGCGTCGTCGCGAGCGGAGCCGAGGAGCCGAACGGCCTTGTCGGCCTCGGCACCGGCGGCCGGTTCGAGCCGAACCAGCGCGTCACCACGACCGAGCTCTTCGAGGGCGCAACCACGATCAGCCAGAACCATTGGCCGAGCCTCGAATTCGATATCGGCGCGATCAACGACAAGTTCTACCGGTTCCTGCCGGCGGGCTTCTACTACAAGACCTTCATGTTCCCGCGTTTCGCGTGGAAGCACGTCTTCGAGCCGATCATCCGCCAGTCGGCCGGTCTCGGCAAGGTTCCGCAGAACCGCGACGAGGACCGCTATGAATACGCCTATGCCTTCGCCGATCTGGTTATCGTGGGCGGCGGCATCGCCGGTCTTGCCGCGGCGCTCGCCGCCGGCAAGCAGGGCAAGCGCGTCTGGCTGATCGAGCAGACCGCGCATTGGGGCGGCCGCGCCGTGGTCGACGGCGTCCAGATCGAAGGCCAGGCGGCCGAGGACTGGGTGAAGGAAACCGTCGAGACGCTTGAAGGCATGGAGAATGTCACGCTCCGCACCCGGACGATGGCCTCGGGTCTCTACGACCACGGCTATCTCCTCGCCTATGAGCGCGTGGCCGACCACACGCCGGGCGACGGGCGTCCGCGCCACCGCCTCTGGCGGATGCGCGCCGGCCACATCGTCACCGCGACCGGCGCAATCGAACGGCCGCTCTCCTTCGCCGGCAACGACATTCCGGGCGTCATGCTCGCCTCCGCGGTGCGCGACTATGTCGTGAACTGGGCCGTCAGCCCCGGCGACCGCACGGTGATCGTCACGAACAACGACGACGCCTACCGCACGGCGCTGGCACTTCTCGATGCGGGCCTCGTCGTGCCCGCCGTCATCGACGCGCGTCCCGAGGCCAAGGGCGAACTGCCCGAGGCCGTGCGCGCCCGCGGCGTGCGCGTTCTCGAAGGCCACGGCATCGCCAAGGTCAAGGGCGGCAAGCGCGTCACCGGCGTCTCGACCTGCATGCAGGCGGGCGAGGGCGCCGAGCTCGAGACCATCGCTTGCGATGCGGTTGCGATGTCCGGCGGCTGGTCTCCGGTCGTCCATCTCTGGTCGCATTGCGGCGGCAAGCTGATCTGGGACGAGAAGCTCGCGATGTTCCGTCCCGACCCGAAGCGCCCCGCGACGGGCGAAGATGGCGAAGCGATGGTCACGGCCGTGGGTTCCGCCAACGGTGTGCTCAATGCGCACGAGGTACTCGCCGACGCCCACCAGGCGGTCGGCGGCAAGGGCACCGCGCCGGGCGCGGTGGCCGAGGCCGAGGCGCCGGTCATGCCAGTCTGGATCATGCCGCAGGGCGCGGGCCCGAAGCTCCGCTTCAAGATGTGGCTCGATCCGCAGAACGACGTGAAGGTCTCCGACGTCCAGCTCGCCGCCCGCGAGGGCTACGAGTCGGTCGAGCACACCAAGCGTTACACCACGCTCGGCATGGCCACCGACCAGGGCAAGATCTCCAACATCAACGGTCTGGCGATCCTCTCGGACTCGCTCAACCGCGCGATCCCGGAAACCGGCACCACAACCTTCCGCCCGCCCTACACGCCGATCTCGATGGGCGCGATCACAGGCGAGGCGCGGGGCGAGATCTTCCAGCCCCTGCGCAAGACGCCGATGCATGACTGGCACGCGACCCACGGCGCCCATTGGGAGCCGGTCGGTCACTGGCGCCGGCCCTACTGCTTCCTGCGCACCGGCGAGGGCGTCCACGACGCGGTCAACCGCGAGATCCGGCAGGTCCGGAACTCGGTCGGCCTCCTCGACGCCTCGACGCTCGGCAAGATCCTCGTGAAGGGGCCGGACGCGGGCAAGTTCCTCGACATGCTCTACACCAACATGATGTCGACCCTGCCGGTGGGCAAATGCCGCTACGGCCTCATGTGCAACGAGAACGGCTTCCTCTCGGATGACGGCGTCGTCGTGCGCCTGACCGAGGATACCTGGCTCTGCCACACCACGACCGGGGGCGCCGACCGCATCCACGGCTGGATGGAAGACTGGCTTCAGTGCGAGTGGTGGGACTGGAAGGTCTATACCGCGAACGTGACTGAAGAGTATGCCCAGGTGGCGATCGCGGGTCCGAATGCCCGCAAGCTCCTGGAGAAGCTCGGCGGCATGGATCTC
>JBFKMA010000136.1:0-6479 GCA_041630175.1 Albidovulum sp. | reverse complement strand
CGGCCAGGAGATCAAGGCCGGCGACGTCGTGGCCCGTATCCCGCGCGAAGGCGCCCGGACCAAGGACATCACCGGGGGTCTTCCCCGCGTGGCGGAACTCTTTGAGGCCCGTCGTCCGAAGGACCACGCCATCATCGCCGAGATCGAGGGCTATGTCCGCTTCGGCAAGGACTACAAGAACAAGCGTCGGATCACGATCGAGCCGATCGACGAGTCCTTGCAGCCGGTCGAGTATATGGTGCCGAAAGGCAAGCATATTCCGGTCCAGGAAGGCGACCATGTGCTCAAGGGCGACTACATCATGGACGGCAACCCGGCGCCGCATGACATCCTGCGGATTATGGGGATCGAGGCCCTGGCCGACTACCTCATCGACGAGGTGCAGGACGTCTACCGGCTCCAGGGCGTGAAGATCAACGACAAGCACATCGAGGTGATCGTCCGCCAGATGCTGCAGAAGATCGAGATCCTCGACTCCGGCGACACCACGCTCCTCAAGGGCGAGCATATCGACAAGCCGGAGTTCGACGAGGAGAACGACAAGGTCATCCAGCGCGGCGGGCGTCCCGCCACGGGCGAGCCGGTGCTTCTCGGCATCACCAAGGCGAGCCTGCAGACCCGGTCGTTCATCTCGGCGGCGTCGTTCCAGGAAACCACGCGCGTCCTCACCGAGGCCGCCGTGCAGGGCAAGCGCGACAAGCTTGTCGGCCTGAAGGAGAACGTCATCGTCGGCCGCCTGATCCCGGCCGGGACCGGCGGGGCGACCCAGCGCGTGCGCAAGATCGCCCATGACCGGGACCAGACGGTGATCGAGCAGCGCCGCGCCGAGGCCGAAAAGGCCGCCGCCCTGGCCGCGCCGGCCGAGGAAGTGCTCGACGACGTGATCGATGTCGATACCGATAGCGGTCTCGTCGAAACCTTCGAAAGCCGCGACAGCTAAGCCGCGCAAGCAGGCAGAAACTGGGCCCTCCGCCACCGCGGGGGGCCTTTTCGTTGCCGATTGACAAGGCGGCCCACGCCCCACATCCTGCGGCCTTCGACCGGCAGACGCTCGATGCGTGAAAGGAAAGCCTTGCGAATCCAGGTTCTTGGCGTGTGCCGCTTCTCGCTTCTCGTGACCGGAGGCTTCCAGAAGCTGTCCGACGACATCGAGGACCGCCGGCGCGAACTCTACGATCCGCACCGGCTCGACAGCCGGATGCTGTGCTTCGAACATGTGTTCCTGCCCTCGATCCGGGCGCAGACCGATTCCGACTTCCGCCTCCTCGTCGTGACCGGCGAGGACCTCCCCGAGCCCTGGCGCGGCCGGCTGGAGCGGCTCGTCGCGACGGTCCCGCAGCTCGAGCTTGTCCACATGCCGCTGATGGCCCACGGCGAGGCCTGCCGCATCGTTCTGGCCGAGCGCATGGACCCCCGCGCCGATGTGGTCGCGCAGTTCCGGCTCGACGACGACGACGCGGTGGCGGTGGACTATGTGCGCCGCGTCCGCTCGGATTTCGAAAGGTTCCTCGCGCCCGCCTATCATACCCAGTCGCTCGCCGGGATCGACCATTGCCGCGGACTCGCGCTCACCACAGGGGGCGGCGAGGCAGAGGTCCGCAAGGTGATCGCCTCGCTCTGGACGCCGGCGCTGACGATCTACATGCCGCCCGGCCACGCGAAATCGGTGTTCGACTATCCGCATCACCTGCTGTTCCGGCGCATGCCGGTGCTCAGCCTGCAGGACCGGTTCATGTATGTGCGCGGCGTGCATGACTGGAACGACAGCGGCGTTGCGGCGCGGACCTTCGCCGAGCCGATGGAGCCGGACCAGGCGCGCGAGGTGCTCGGCCGCCGCTTCGGCATCGACGCGGAGGGCGTCGCGGCTGCACTCGCCATCGGGCAGCCGGCCGCGGTCCCGGCCGAGGCGCCGCTCGGGCAGCGTTAGGGGCGTCGCATTTACAATCGCGCGCCCGTGCATTAGGACCGCGGGACCAAACCCTACGCATTCCTTCCAGGTCGGCTTCCCGGGCACTCATGGTCAACGTTTCCATCGTCATCCCCGCGAAGAACGAGGCGGAGAACATCACCGGGCTTCTCGACGCGATCGAGGCCGCCTGCGCGCCCCATGCCGCGCATGAGGTCATCGTCGTCGACGACTGTTCCGACGACGACACGGCGGGCGTCGTCACGCGGCGCATGGCCACGCAGAAGAACCTGCGGCTGATCCGCCACGACGTCTCCGGCGGGCAGAGCGCGGCCGTCCACAGCGGCGTCCTGGCCGCCGCGGGCAGGGTGGTCTGCACGCTCGACGGCGACGGCCAGAACCCGCCCGAGGAACTGCCGAAACTCTTTGCGCCGCTCCTGGCCGACGGCTCCGAAGCGATCGGCATCGTCGCCGGCCAGCGGGTCGGGCGGCAGGATACGCTGTCGAAGAAGCTCGCCTCGCGGCTCGCCAACCGCATCCGCTCCTGGGCGCTCGACGACGGCACCCGCGATACCGGTTGCGGGCTCAAAGCCTTCCGGCGCGACGCCTTCCTGAGGCTGCCGTTCTTCAACCACATGCACCGCTACCTGCCCGCGCTCTTCGCGCGCGACGGATGGCAGGTCGCGCATGTCGATGTCTCCCATCGCCCCCGAGGCGCGGGACGGTCGAACTACTCGAACCTGCAGCGCGCCCTCGTGGGCGCGGTCGACCTCGTCGGCGTGATGTGGCTCTTGCGCCGGCGCAAGCGGTCGCGTCCCTCGGAAGCGGCGCCGGAGCGGGGCTGAGCCATGGAGAAGCTGTTCGCGGTGCTGAACGTCCAGTCCTGGACGGAATTCTGGTGGGTCGCCTTCGGGCTTTTCGGCCAGCTCATGTTCACCGGGCGGTTCCTCGTCCAGTGGATCGCCTCGGAGCGGGCGCGCAAATCTGTCGTGCCGCTGGCGTTCTGGTATTTCTCGATTTCGGGTGGGCTGATCCTGCTGGCCTACGCGATCTACCGCCTTGATCCGGTCTTCATCCTCGGCCAGTCGCTCGGCGTCTTCATCTATTCGCGCAACCTTTGGCTCATCCGCGCCGAGCGCCGGGCCAATGGCTGAACCGGCGGCATGGCTGCCGCGCGCCGCCCTTCTCGTCGGTGCGGTGACGCTCGCGCGGATCATCGCGCTGTGGTTCGACCGGACCGATCTCTTCGTCGATGAAAGCCAGTATTGGCTCTGGGGCGAGCGGCTGGATTTCGGCTACTACTCGAAGCCGCCGCTCATCGCCTGGGTGATCCGCGCCGTGACCGAGATCGCCGGCAGCGACGCGCCGTTCTGGGTGCGGCTGCCGGGTTCCGTGTTTCACGGCGCCACTGCGCTGATCCTCGGCGCGCTCGCCGCGCGGCTCCACGGTGCGAGGGCGGCCATCTGGGTGGCGCTGAGCTATGTCACCCTGCCTATGGCGGCGCTCGGCAGCCTCTTGATCTCCACCGACACGATCATGGCGCCGTTCTTTGCGGCGGCGCTCTACTTCCACTTCCGCACCGCCGAGACCGGACGGGCGGGCTTCGCGGCGCTCGCCGGGGTCGCGATCGGCCTCGGCTTCCTCGCCAAATACGCCGCGGTCTATTTTCTGATCGGCGCAGCGTTCGCTGCAGCCGTGCCGGCCGCGCGGATCTCGCCCCGGAACTGGGCGGTCCTGATGCTCGCCTTCGGCGTCACGATCCTGCCCAACGTGGTGTGGAACCTCGCGCACGACCTGACGACGGTCGAGCACACGATGGACAACGTCGGCTGGGTCCGCGGGGCGTCCTGGCTTTCGACGCTCAACCCGGCGGGGTTGGCGGAGTTCTTCTTCAGCCAGTTCGCGGTCTTCGGGCCGGTCCTCTTCGGCGGGCTTCTCCTGGGCTATGTCCGGCCCGGATCGGCGACGCTCCGGGCGCTGGTGCTGTTCTCGCTGCCGGCGCTCGTCGTGGTTTGCGTGCAGGCCCTGCTCGAGCAGGCCTACGCCAACTGGGCGGTCGCGGCCTATTTCGCCGGCACGCTCGTCGCCGTGCCGGTCCTGATGGGCCGCGCGCCACGGTTTCTGGCGCTGTCGCTGGCGATCAACGGCGCGGCGGCGGTGCTCTTGCCGCTGCTCGCGGTGCTCGCGCCGCTGCCCGAGCGGGACGGCAAGCCGCTGCTCGCGCGCTATCTCGGGCGCGCCGATCTCAGCCGCCAGGTCATCGCGGCGGCGGAGGCCGCCGGCGTGGCGACCGTCGTTGCCGCGGAGCGCGACATTCTCGCCGATCTCTACTACACGGGGCGGGATTCCGGCCTGAGCTTCCACGCCCTCCCGCACGAGGGCCGGCCGCGCAACTACTACGAACAGAACCTGGCCCTGCCCGCGGGGTCGGGCGAGGTCCTTCTGGTGGCCGAGCGGGCGCCCGCCTGCGCCGCGGCGCCGGCGGCGATGTTCGCCACCGAGGGCGGCGCCTATCACGGCCGCAGCATCGCCGCCTGGCTGGTTCCCGGGGACTGCATTGATGCGGATTGATCACCGTCGCGCGGCGCTGTGGCTCGCCGCATGCTTCGCGGCGGCGCTCGCAATCTTCGCGCTTTTGCCGGGCCTCGACATCCGGGTCTCGGCGCTCTTCTACCATCCGGGCGAGGGCTTCTGGCTCGCCGGCGACGCGCGATTGCAGGCGCTGCGCGAATTCGTCTGGGACCTGTCGATCGCGGCGGTGCTCCTGTCCGCGCTGGCGCTGATCCTCGCCGCGCTCCGGCGGCCGTTCAGGGCATTCGGTGCGCGTCAGGCGGGCTTCGTCTTCCTGCTCTACCTCCTCGGGCCGATCCTCCTCGTCAACGGCATCCTCAAGCAATACTGGGGCCGCGCGCGGCCGGGCGACATCGCCGAGTTCGGCGGCACGCGGGAGTTCACGCCGCCTTGGCTGCCCGCCGACCAATGTGCGTCAAACTGCTCCTTCGTCTCGGGCGAGGGCTCGGCGGCGGTGGCGCTGGCGATCACGCTCGTCCTGCTCGCGCCGGTCGTGCGGGCCGCGCTGCCGCGCGCGCTGTTCGGCGCCTATGTGGCGCTCGGCGTCGTGCTGCCCGTGGCAGGGGTCGCACTCCGGGTCGCGACGGGGCGGCATTTCCTCTCCGACACGGTCTTCGCCGCGCTCTTCGTGCTGGCCATCGCGCTCGCGCTGCATCGCCTGATCCTGGCCGGGCGGCGCTGAGCGGGGCTTGTTGACAACCCCCGCGACTCCCCCTATACGGCGCCCACTCGGCCACGGGTGAATTGCGCGTGGACCTGTATCAGAACTGAAGTGGTCATGATCCGGGCAATCAGCCCCGATCCTCTGGAATTCCACCGCGTCGCCCCCGCGAAGGGGACGAATGCGGTTTTGGTGTTTTGCGGACGCGCAGGGCACGACAAGGTGAAATGCCCCCGGAAACGTCGCTGACGGGCGATAGTCGATCGGGTTGCAAGATAGGGCGAGATTAATGCCGACGATTCAACAGCTGATCCGCAAGCCGCGGGAAGCCAATGTGAGAAAGTCCAAGTCCCAGCACTTGGAAAGCTGCCCGCAAAAGCGCGGCGTCTGCACGCGCGTCTACACCACGACGCCGAAGAAGCCGAACTCGGCTATGCGTAAGGTGGCCAAGGTCCGTCTGACCAACGGCTACGAGGTGATCAGCTACATCCCCGGCGAGAAGCACAACCTTCAGGAACACTCCGTTGTCCTGATCCGTGGCGGCCGGGTGAAAGACCTTCCGGGCGTCCGTTATCACATCCTGCGCGGTGTCCTCGATACCCAGGGTGTCAAAGATCGTCGTCAGCGTCGTTCGAAATACGGCGCGAAGCGTCCGAAATAAGGAGATCACCAGATGTCTCGTCGTCACGCCGCCGAAAAGCGCGAAGTCCTGCCCGATGCCAAGTATGGCGATCGGGTTCTGACCAAATTCATGAACAACCTGATGGTCGACGGTAAGAAATCCACCGCCGAGCGCATCGTCTACAACGCGCTGGAGCGCGTCGAGGGCAAGCTCAAGCGCGCTCCGATCGAGTGCTTCCACGAAGCCCTCGACAACGTGAAGCCGTCGCTCGAAGTGCGTTCGCGCCGCGTCGGCGGTGCGACCTACCAGGTGCCGGTCGAAGTTCGCCCCGAGCGCCGCGAGGCGCTGGCGATCCGCTGGCTCATCACCGCCGCGAAGAACCGCAACGAGAACACGATGGAAGAGCGTCTGGCCGGCGAGCTGACCGACGCCGTCAACGGTCGTGGCACCGCTGTGAAGAAGCGCGAAGACACCCACAAGATGGCCGACGCGAACAAAGCGTTCAGCCATTACCGCTGGTAATACCGAAGGAAGGCAAGAGAGATGGCACGCGACTATCCGCTGCAGCGATACCGCAACTTCGGGATCATGGCCCATATCGACGCGGGCAAGACCACCACGACCGAGCGGATCCTCTACTACACCGGCAAGTCCCACAAGATCGGCGAAGTCCATGACGGCGCCGCGACGATGGACTGGATGGAGCAGGAGCAGGAGCG
>JBFKMA010000135.1:0-6488 GCA_041630175.1 Albidovulum sp. | reverse complement strand
GACAGATCAGCACCTTCGTCCATCCCAAAGGCAAGGCCGAAGCCAGTCCCCATCCGCAGCAAGCCAAAGGCGACGGCTAGAATTGCGACAATCTTGCATGCCTTGGTGAACGTCATTTGATGCTCCATTGAGTGAATCGAAGGATGCCGTTTGGTTGCGCATCGCGGTGAGGAGACGGTGTAGGTGCGCTGAAGCGCACCCTACGGAGTTGGTGCTGTCATGCCCGCGTAAGCGGGTATCTCGTCTTGGGAGTCCCCCGCTTTCGCGGGGGTGACAGGAATTATTGTTAGGGGACGAGGATCTCCCGCTTGCCGACATGGTTGGCGGCGGAGACGAGGCCCTCCTCCTCCATCTGCTCGACGAGCCTTGCGGCCTTGTTGTAGCCGATGCCGAGCTTGCGCTGGATGTAGGAGGTGGAGACCTTGCGGTCGCGCAGCACCACCTGCACGGCCTGGTCGTAGAGCGCGTCCTCGCCGTCGGTGTTGCCTCCCAATCCGAGGACGAGGTCGATGTCGGCCTCCTTGTCGTCGTCCGGCCCCTCGACCACGCCGGACATGTATTCCGGCGGCCCGAAGGACTTCAGGTGGGTGACGATCTCCTCGACCTCCTCGTCCGAGACGAAGGGTCCGTGGATGCGGGTGATCTTCGACCCGCCGGCCATGTAGAGCATGTCGCCCATGCCGAGGAGCTGTTCGGCGCCCTGCTCGCCGAGGATGGTGCGGCTGTCGATCTTGGAGGTGACCTGGAAGGAGATCCGGGTCGGGAAGTTGGCCTTGATCGTGCCGGTGATGACGTCGACCGAGGGCCGCTGGGTCGCCATGATCAGGTGGATGCCGGAGGCGCGGGCCATCTGGGCGAGGCGCTGGATGCAGGCCTCGATCTCTTTCCCCGCGACCATCATCAGGTCGGCCATCTCGTCGACGATGACGACGATGTAGGGCAGGGCCTCGGGCATCAGCTCCTCGGTCTCGAAGATCGGGTCGCCGTTCTCCTCGTCGAAGCCGGTCTGGACGGTGCGCTTGAACATCTCGCCCTTGGCCAGCGCCTCGCGGACGCGGCCGTTGTAGCCCTCGATGTTGCGCACCCCCATCTTGGACATCTTGCGGTAGCGCTCCTCCATCTCGCCGACGGTCCATTTCAGCGCGACGACGGCCTTCTTGGGGTCGGTGACGACGGGGGAGAGGAGATGCGGGATGCCGTCGTAGACGCTGAGTTCCAGCATCTTGGGGTCGATCATGATCAGCCGGCATTCCTCGGGCGTGAGCTTGTAGAGAAGCGAGAGGATCATCGTGTTGATGGCGACCGACTTGCCCGAGCCGGTGGTGCCGGCGATCAGCAGGTGCGGCATCTTGGCGAGGTTGGCGATCACCGGCTCGCCGGCGATGTCCTTGCCCAAGGCCAGCGGCAGGCGGAGGTTGCTGTCGCCGAAGTCGCGGGCGGCGAGGATTTCGCGCAAGACCACCTTCTCGCGGAAGGCGTTCGGGAGCTCGATGCCGATCACGGTGCGGCCGGGGACGGTGGAGACGCGGGCCGAGAGCGCGGACATCGAGCGGGCGATGTCGTCGGCCAGCCCGATGACGCGGGAGGCCTTGAGGCCCGGCGCGGGTTCCAGTTCGTACATGGTGACGACCGGGCCGGGGCGGACCGAGGTGATCTCGCCCTTGACGCCGTAATCGTCGAGCACGCTTTCGAGCATCCGGGCGTTTTCCTCGAGCGCCTCGTCGGACAGGGGCCGGCGCTGGACCGAGGAGGGGCTGGCGAGGAGCGAGAGCGGCGGGATTTCGTAGCCGGAGGAGGCCGGCTCCTCGAACTTGAGCTTCGGCTGCGCTTCGGCGATGGCCTGGCGCGAGGGCGCGGGCGCCTTGCGGGCGCCGTGCTGCACCAGCGGGCGTGGCTCCGCGGCCAGGGCATCGGCGTCGATCACATCATAGGCCGCGCGGTCGAAGTCGTCCTCGGTGTCGAAGAGCGGCTCGGCGGTCAAGGGTTCGGCGGGGTCGGGGGAAGCGGCGCGGGCCTCCGGCATGAAGCGCGGCGCCGCGGTCAGCGGCGGTTCGTCCACGGCGCGGCGCGGCGTGGCGGTCAGCGGCGGTTCGAGCCGGACGCGCGGCTCGCCGTCGGCGACATGGATCGTGCGCGATTTCACCGCGTCGGCGATGCGGGCGCGGATGCGGTCCTCGCTCGGCGCCTCGGCGTCCTCGGCCCAGCGCGACAATTGCGGTTCGACGAGTTCCGGCTCGGGATCGGGATCGACGGTGCGGCGCGCAAGCTCGGTCACGCGCGCCAGGAGGCCGCGCCGGACGGAGGCCGCGGCAACGGGTTCGGCGAAGCGCGGCTCGGCGCGGAGCGCCTGGGCGCCGCGCGGCACGTCCCGCTCGGCCGCGCGGGCGGCGGGGAGGTCGTCCGGCGCCGCCTCGCGGCGGGCGCGGTTCTTCTCCTGCAGCGCCTGCGCGCCGCGCAGGGACGCCACCGCGCCTCGGCCGAGCGCCCGCAGGCCCCAGTCATAGGCGACGATGGTGCCGACCAGCAGGAACCGCCCGATCGACTTCAGTTCGCGCGCATCGAAGCCCATCACGAAAAGCGCCATCGCCACGGTGCCGATCGCCACCAGCAGCGACATGACCTTCAGCCCGAAGGTGGCGCTGACCGGCGCAAGCCCGAGGATCGCGCCGAGCACCGTGTCGCCGAAGAGCCCGCCGAGCCCGAAACTGTGCGCCCAGTCCGGCCCGGCGACATGGGTCGAGGCATAGACCGCCATCAGCGCCACCGAGATCGGCGCGAAGATCGCCCGGCCGAGCGCGCGTTCCTCGCCGGCATGGAAGAGGAAGCGCCCGCCCCAGGCCGCGAAGATCGCCGCGATCCCCCAGGAGCCGTGCCCGGCGATGACGAACAAGGGCGAGGCGATCGAGGCGCCGAAGCGGCCGAGCAGGTTCCGCGCCGGCTCGTCGGTGGCGGCGAGCCAGCTCGGGTCGTCGGGCGAGTAGCTCGCCAGCATCATCGCGGTCAGCACCGCGAGCGCGCAGAGCGCCACGCCGAGTAGTTCCTTGCCGCGCCGTTCGAGCGCGGCCTGAAGGTTCTGGTCCAGAAGCGGATCGCGCTGTCTTGCCTGGTAAGACGCCATGGTCACTCGTCCTCAACCGTAGAGGCAGTCGCGGAGCAATGTGAGCCCGCGCCGCATTTCTTCTTTTGGGGCCACCAGCGCCACGCGGATGTAGCCCTTCCCCGGATTCAAGCCCGCCACGTCGCGGGCCAGATAGGCGCCGGGGAGCACCCTCACCCCCGTCTCGCGCCAGAGCTTCAAGGCCGCCGCTTCGCCGTCGTCCACCGGCAGCCACAGGAAGAAGCCGCCCTCCGGCCCCTGATAGCCCTGGACGCCGGCGAAGATCTTGTCGGCGATGCGGAACTTTTCCTGGTAGAGGGCGCGGTTGGCCTCGACATGGGCCTCGTCGGACCAGGCCTTCTCGGAGACGTGCTGGACCGGCAGCGGCAAGGGCGCGCCGCCGTAGCTGCGCAGTTGCCGGAAGCGGGCGATCGCCTCGGACCCGCCGGCGACGAAGCCGGATCTGAGGCCCGGCAGGTTCGAGCGTTTCGACAGCGAATGGAACACCGCGACCCGCTCGGGGTTCGCGCCGATCTCATCGGCGACCTGCAGCGCGCCCACCGGCGGGCGGTCGCGCCAGATCTCGGAATAGCATTCGTCGGAGAGCAGCGTGAAATCGTGCTTCTCGGCCAGGTGCAGCAGTTCGGCGATGTAGTCGCGCGAGGCAACGGAGCCCTGCGGATTGGCGGGCGAGCAGAGATAGGCGAGCGCGGTGCGGTCGAGAATGTCGGCGGGCAGCGCGGTGTAGTCGGGCAGGAAGCCGGTCGCGGCACCCGCCGCCACGAAGACCGGCTCGGCCCCGACCGAGAGCGCGGCGGCGGCATAGGGCTGGTAGAACGGGTTCGGCATCAGCACCGCCGGCTGGCAGCCGTTCTTGACCTCGGGGCAGAGCGCGAGGCAGGCGTCGAACAGCCCCTCGCGGGTGCCGTTCAGCACCATGATCCGCTCGGGCCCGAGATCGGCGCCGAAGCGCAAGCGCAGCCAGCCGGCGATCGCGGCGAGAAGCCCCGGCGCGCCCTCGTTCGGCGGGTATTGCCCGAACTCCGAAAGATGCGCCTGCAGGATCGGCCCGACGAAGTCCGGCACCCCGTGGCGCGGCTCGCCGATGGTCATCGCAATGGGCTCGCCACCGGGTGCGTGGTGGTCGAGCAACTTCCGCAAACGCGGAAACGCGTAATCTGGCAGGTTCGAGAACCGCTCGGGAAACGCCATTTCTGCCTCAATCGTCGGGGCCGTTCTGCCCCTGCTTTTTTCCCAGATTAGCCAAGCGGCGGCCTCCGGTCCAGAAAAACCAAGGCTTTTCGGGGGATGGCGGTCGCCGATTGTGGCTTTTGCGTCGTCAGCGGAGCGCGGTTTCCGCCGCCGCGCCGAGCCGCAGGAGCCGTTCCTCGCCGAAGGGGCGGCCGAGCAGCGTGATCCCGGTCGCGGGCAGGCCGGTGGGCAGGGTGAGCGCGGAGAGGCCCATCAGGTTGCCGATCCGGGTGTTGCGAAGGGTAAGCAGGTTCTCGGTGGCGAAATAGTCCGGCTCGGCCATCAGCCGCGCGGCGTCGGGCGGCAGGTTCGGCACGGTCGGCATGAGGACCGCGTCATAGGGCGCCGTGCGCTCGCCCCAGCGGGCGCGGAGCGCGTCGAGCCGCTGCCAGGCGGCGACGTAATCGGCGCCGGAATGCGCGGCACCCTGGCGGAAGCGGTCGCGGACCGGGGCGAACATCTTGGCGGGCGCGGCCTCGATCTCGGTCTTCCAGGTGCCGTAGGCCTCGGTCGTGTAGAGGATCCCCGCCAGCGCCAGCGCCTCCTCGAGCTCCGGCACCTCGGCGCGGGTGATCGCGGCGCCGACCTCCTTCAGCCGTTCGAGCGCGTGGGTGAAGCCGGCCAGCGGCTCGGGCCGGCAATCGTCGAAGGCCACGGTCTCGAGCACCATGAGCCGCGCGCCCCTGAGGGTGGCGCCCCTGAGATCGGCGGGCTTGGCCCCCTCCATCGCGGCGAGGAGCAGTGCTGCGTCCTCGACCGTGCGGGTCAGCGGCCCGACCGTGTCGAAGCGCGCGCACAGGGGCACGACGCCCCTCAGCGACAGCCTGCCGGACGTGGTCTTGAGCCCGACGAGGTCGTTCCAGGCGGCCGGAACCCGCACCGATCCCCCGGTATCCGAACCGATCCCCGCCGCCGCGAGCCCGAAGGCCACCGAGGCCGCGGCACCCGAGGAGGACCCCCCCGGCGCCAGCGCCGGGCCGTGGATATTGGGCGGCGTCGCGGTCACCGGGTTGAGCCCGAGCCCGGAGAAGGCAAGCTCGGTCATGTGGGTCTTGCCGAGGCAGACGAGGCCGAGCGCGCTGGCGTTGCGCAGCACCTCGGCATCCGCCGCGGGCACCCGGCCCTCGAGCAGCCGCGAGCCCGCCTCGGTCGCGACGCCGGCGCTGTCGAAGAGGTCCTTCCACGAGACCGGCACCCCGTCGAGGAGCGAGAGCCGCTGCCCGGCCTTGGCGCGCCTTGCCGCCGCCGCCGCCTCTCCCAGAGCCCGCGCCTCGGTCACGCGCGCATAGATCCGGTCGCGGTTCCGATGCGCGCGGATCGCGTCGAGATGCGCCGCGGTCAGTTCCTCGGGGTCGATCTCGCCGCGCCCGATCGCCCGGCCGAGATCGGCCGCGCTCATCTCCCGCCATTCCGCCATGCCCGCCTCCGTCGCTTGACCGAATGACGGTAGCGTCACGCCGGCGCATGGACAATCCCGTGCCGGCGCGGATACTGAGGCGCATGGACCATGATGCGGACGTGATCATCACCGGCGGCGGGCTGAACGGCCCGGCCCTGGCGCTTGCGCTGGCGCAGGCCGGGCTCAGGGTCGCGGTGATCGACGCACAGCCCGCCCGCGCCCGCGCCGAGAGCAATTTCGACGGCCGCGCCTATGCGCTGGCGATCGCCTCGAAGCGGCTTCTCTCGGTGATCGGCGTCTGGGACCGCATCGCCGCGGACACCCAGCCGATCCTTCAGATCAAGGCCAGCGACGGCCGCCCCGGCGAGGGGCCGGCGCCGTTCTTCCTGCATTTCGACGCGGCCGAGATCGAGGAAGGCCCGATGGGCTTCATGGTCGAGGACCGCCATCTCTACGCCGCCTTCCTCAAGGCGATGGAGGCCGAGGCCAACGTCACCCATCTGCCCGCGACCACCGTGACGGCGCAGGAGGCCGGGCCGGCCGGAATCACTGTGACGCTGTCGGACGGAAGAACACTCACCGGCAAGGTGCTCGCGGGCTGCGACGGCCGCGCCTCGGGCACCGCGATCCGTGCCGGGATCAGCCGCACCGGCTGGGGCTACGGCCAGACCGCGCTGGTCTGCGCGGTGGCGCACGAAAAACCGCATGGCGGCATCGCGCACCAGTTCTTCATGCCCTCCG
>JBFKMA010000134.1:0-6492 GCA_041630175.1 Albidovulum sp. | reverse complement strand
GTCGTGACCGCGAAGGCCACCGCGTCGAAGGTCTGGAAGACCGCGTCGCCGGCCGCCGGCGGGGTCTGCATGATCCGGTTGGCGATGCGGCCGGCGAAATCGTTCTCGAACCAGCCGACCGGCTGGCGCAGCACGTGGCGGTGCGAGCGCCAGCGGATCAGCGTGCCGAAGTTCGGCAGGATCGCATTGTGCAGAAGCGCCACGTCGATGCCCGACACGATCGGGCGCAGCACCAGCACCGCCAGCGCGGCGAGCGCGAATTCGAGCCCGTGCCGCGCCACGACCTCGGCCGGGGCGCCGGAGGACAGCACGTCCACCAGCCGCCCGACATACCAGATCATCCCGACCTCGATGGCCGCCACGACCATCTTCAGCGCCGCCGTCACGATGAACACCGCGCGGAACGGCCGGGCATAGTCCATCAGGAAGGGAAGGAGCCGCCGCGGCGGCACATCCGTCTCCTCATAGGGGGTATAGGGGTCGACGAGGTTCTCGAAGAACCGCAGCATCGGATCGGCCTTTCGGGTTGCCGGAAGGATATAGCGCGGCGCGGCGCAAAGGGGAACTCAGTGCCGGACGATGCCGACGATGCTGAGCACGATCAGCCCGGCCATGATCAGGTTGAAGACCTTGAGACGCTCGGACGTGGTCAGCCAGCGCGCGATGGCCTGCCCGGCACAGGTCCAGGTGGCGGCCGAGCCGAGGCCGAGCGCCAGGAACGCCGCGGTCACGATCGCCGCCGTGGTGACCGGCGCCGAGGGCAGGATGAACTGCGAGGTCGCGGCGACGGCCATCGACCAGGCCTTCGGATTGATCCACTGGAACCCCACCGCCTCGACATAGGTCATCGGGCGCGCATCGGCCGATTTCGACCCGATCCCGCCCGAGCGCGCGATCTTCCACGCGATCCACAGCAGCAGCGCCGCTCCGCCCCAGCGCAATGCCTCGCGCAGAAGCGCGCTGGTCTGGAAAAGGCCGCCCAGCGCCAGCCCGACGATCAGGAGCATCAGCGGAAACCCGGTGGCCACGCCGAGAAGATGCGGCATGGTGCGGCGGAAGCCGAAATTCGCGCCCGACGCGGCGAGCATCGCGTTGTTGGGTCCCGGCGTGAACAGGGTCGCGACGGCGAGCGCGAGGAGCGCGGGGATGGTTTCCAGTGGCATGGGGCGGTCCCGGTTGCGGATGGCGGCGCCATCCTGCCGCGTCCGCCGGGGCGGATTCAAGAGAGTAGTTGCGCGCGCGTCAGTTCGAAGCCCGAGGCGATCCAGCGCGCCTCGAGCTCCTTCAGCCGCGCCCCGAGTGCGGCGCCCTCGTGCGCCGGCATGAGGTCCGCCGCGCGCAGCGGAAACTTTGCCGCGGCGCCACGGGCGATGGCGTCCTCCCAGCCGGGCGGCAGCGGCTGATCCAGCAGTGCGGCGCGCAGAAGGACAATGTCGCGGGCCAGGCCGGCGCCCTCGCGATAGGCAAGCTCGGCCGCGCCGGCCGCGCCGCCGATCCCCTCGCGCAGGATGCCGAACCGCCGCGCCTCGTCGCGCGACAGCCTGAGCGCGTCGGCCTGATCCGCGCCGCCCAAGGCGGCAAGACGCCGGATCCAGTCGGGCGCGTAGGGCGGCTCGAGATGCACGAGCGGCGCGAGCGCCTTGGCATCGGCGCCCGGCAGGATGCGCGCCAGAACCCCGGTGGCCTGCATCGCCGCGACCGCGGGGGCCGGATCGGCCGCCGCCAGCAGCCGGCGCATCTCGTGGCCGATCCGTTCGCGCGAAAGCGCCTCCAACCCGGCGGAATTCGCGGCACAGGCTGCGAGCGCCTCGGCGTCCATGCCCGCGTCGGGATCGCCATACCAGGCATGGAAGCGGAAGAAACGCAGGATGCGCAGGTAGTCCTCGCGGATGCGGGCATCGGCATCGCCGACGAAGCGCACGCGGCGGGCCTCAAGGTCGGGAAGGCCGCCCAGGGGATCGACGATGCGGCCCTCGGCATCGGCATAGAGCGCGTTCATCGTGAAGTCGCGCCGGCCGGCATCCTCCTCGACCTGCGTCGCATAGGCCACGGTCGCCCGGCGGCCATCGGTCTCCACGTCGCGGCGGAAGGTCGTGACCTCGTGCGGCGCGCCACCCACCACGATCGTCACCGTGCCGTGGTCGATGCCGGTGGGCACGACCTTGAGCCCGGCGGCGCGGGCAAGCTCGATCACCCGCTCCGGCACCGCGTCGGTGGCGATGTCGATATCGGCGACCGGCTGACCGATCAGCGCATTGCGCACGCAGCCCCCGACCAGAAGCCCCTGATGCCCGGCATCGGTCAGAAGATGCAGCACCAGCTGCACCCCCTCCGCCTCGATCCAGTCTCCGGTGATCCTCATTCCGCCATCCGGTCCGCCAGCGCGCGCAGGATACGCGCGGTTGCGCCCCAGATGTAATAGGGTCCGTAGGGCACCGCGTAGTAGCGCCGCCGCACCCCGCGCCAGTGCCGGCCCTCGACGCGGAACCGCGCCGGATCGGTGACCTGCGCGAGCGGGACCGAGAAGACCTCGTCGACCTCGCCGGCCTCGGGGACCGGGTCGAAAGCCTCGCGGACGAGGCCGAAGACCGGCGTCACCAGGAAGCCGGTCACGGTTTCGTGCGCCGACCAGGTGCCGAGGATCTCGACCGCACCCACCGGCAGACCGATCTCCTCCTGCGCCTCGCGGAGCGCCGCCGCGACCGGTCCGGAATCGCCGTCGTCGACCTTGCCGCCGGGAAAGGCGATCTGGCCGGGATGGTGCTGGAGCCGCGAGGAACGCTTGGTCAGGATCACCTCGAGCCCGCCCGGCCCGGGGATCAGCGCCACCAGCACGGCGGCCGGCCGCAGCACCCGGCCCTCGAGCAGGACCGTTCCGGGGTTCAGGTCGTAATCCGAAGTCTCACGGCCCGGCCGCGTCAGCGCGTGGCGCACGGCGCCAAGCGAATCAGACCTCATCACCCGGCGCCTTCGAGGCCTCGAAGCCGAGCGTTTCGGGATCGAATTCGTAATGCGCGCCGCAGAACTGGCAATCGGCGGTGACAATGCCGTCGTCGGTCGTCATGTGGCCGATATCCTTGGCCGAATAGATCGACAGGCTCTTGCGCACCCGGTCCGGGGAGCAGGAACAGCCGAACTGCACCGACTGGGCGTCGAAGACCCGCGGCACCTCCTCGTGAAAGAGCCGCACGAGAAGGTCGGTGGGCGCGACCTGCGGCCCGATCAGCTCAATCTCCTCGACGGTGGCGAGCAGGTGGTTGGCGCGCGACCAGTTCTCGCCCTCCTCGCCGTCAAGGATGTCCTCGGCCGAGAGAAGCCCGCCCTCGCCGCTGCCGCCGGTATCGGCGGGGGGCAGCGAGCTCTTGGGCATCGCCTGGAGCATCACGCCGCCGGCGCGCCAGCGCTCGGCCTCGCCGGGCAGGATGGAGCGCCCGAAGGCCAGGGCGAACCGGGTGGGAAGCTGTTCGGACTGCGCGAAATACGCCTCGGCGCAGGATGAAAGCGCGCGCCCGGCGAGCGGCGTGATGCCCTGGTAGGGCACGGTGCCGGCACCCTGATCGAGCAGGATCGCGAGATAGCCCTCACCGATCTGCGGGAAGCCGGGGCCGGTGGCGTCGACGCGTTCGGCGTCATAGGAGGCCCAGGCGCGGATCCGCGCCGCCCCGCCTTCCTTCGACGGGGCATAGTAATCGGTGGCGATGATCCGCACCGGCCCGTCGCCACGGATCTGCAACGAGAGCTTCCAGCGCAGCTTGATCGTCTGCCCGATGAGCGCGGTCAGGAGCGCGGCCTCGGCGACCAGCGCCTCGACGGCGGGCGGGTAACGGTGCTGGGTGAGAATGCGGTCGAGAACACCGTCAAGCCGCGCCACCCGGCCGCGGATGTCGGTGCGGTCGAGCTGGAACGGCAGAACCGTATCGTCCCAGGCGATCTGTGACAGGCTGGTCATCGTGTTTCCTTGCGGCTTGCGCCCCGCAATACCGCTTGAATATGAAGACCACAACCATGTGAACAAAGGAGCCGCCATGATCCGCCGATTCGGCGAACCGATGGTGCCCGGCCAAAAATACGGGATCCGGCACGGCGTCTATGCCGTGCTGCTCAGCGGCCGCGACGTGCTGCTCACCCACCAGGCCAGGCCGGTGTCGGACTTCCAGCTTCCGGGCGGCGGCATCGATCCCGGCGAATCGCCGCTTCGCGCGCTGCACCGCGAGGTGCGCGAGGAAACCGGCTGGTCGATCGCGGCGCCGCGGCGCATCGGCGCGTTCCGGCGCTTCGTCTACATACCGGACTACGACAAATGGGCCGAGAAGCTCTGCACGGTCTACCTCGCCCGGCCGGTTCGCTGCCACGGCCGGCCGAGCGAGCCGGAGCATGAGGCGGTATGGCTGCCGGCCGCGGCGGCGGTGCCGCTTCTGGGCAATGACGGAGACCGGCACTTCCTCGGCAGGGTGCTGCGGCGGGATCAGCTGGCGACGGTCCGGGTGGCGTGGAACGCGAAGAAGACGCCCGACACGTCGTCGGCGAATTCGGCGCCGGCATAGTCGCAGAGCTGCCGGACGAGGCCCTCGAGGTATCCCGCGCAGGACAGACCGGCGCAGCGCGCCATCAGCCGGGCCAGCCCGTCTTCGCCGAGCTGGTGCCCGCCGGCATCCGCGGCCTCGGTGATCCCGTCGGACAACAGGAGCAGCCGGTCGCCGGGCTGAAGCTGTGCCTCGAAGCCATCGTAACTGGCCGTCTCGATCAGCCCGATCGGCAACCCGCCGCAGCCCAGATACTCCACCCGCCCGTCGGCGCGCTGGATCGCCGGATGCGGATGGCCGGCCTGCACCATCGCGACGCGGCCGGAGATCAGATCGACATCCGCATAGGCCATGGTGAAATAGGTCTCGGTCTGCATCTCGCGCACCAGGATGCGGTTGAGCAGCTCTGCAAGCTCTGCCGGCGGGCGCGCGTCGTAGGTGCCGAGCTCGGTCGGCAGCAGGGCGATGTTCTGTTCGGGCGAACTGCCCGAAAGGTAGCCCGCAAGCCGCGCCGTCATCAGCGCCGAGGTGATGCCGTGGCCCGACACGTCGATCGAAAACAGCCCCACGCGCCGCGTGCCGATCGGAAAGAATCCGACGAGGTCGCCGCCGACATGGCCCGAGGGCCGGAGCAGGAGGCTGACCTCGGCCCGTCCGAAGTCGCGGTGGCGTTCGCGCAGCAGGCTTTGCTGGAGCTTCCTCGCCTCGATCAGGTCGCGGTCGATCGAATCGTAGAGCGCCTGCAGTTCGCCGAGCGTCGCGGATACGAGCCGGTTCTTCTCGGTGAGTTCCCGCTCCATCCTGATGATGCGCTTGCCCGCGGCGATGCGCGCGCGCAGTTCGTCGCCGCTGACCGGTTTCGTGAGGAAATCGTCGGCGCCGCCGTCGAGACCCCGCGCGATCTCGGCCGTGTCGGTCTTCGAGGTCAGCAGGATGAAATAGACGTAGCTCTCGCGCGCATGCGCGCGCAGGGTCTGGCAGAACTCGATCCCGGTCATGCCGGGCATCATCCAGTCGGAGATCACCAGATCGGGCGGCGCGGTCTCGCAGAGCGCCAGCGCCTCCTCCGCGGTCCCGGCCTCCACCACCGCGTAGCCCGCGCGGGCGAGCTGGGAGGTGAGGATCCTGCGTTGCATGCGGCTGTCGTCGACGACCATGACGCGCTGGAGTTCCTCGGCAGCATCCGCGGCCGTCGATCCGTCATCTGCAATCGAGGCTACCTTCACGACACACCCTTCGCCCGGCGAAGTCCGGGTCCGTGCATCAGCTAATCCGCGCCGGGTTAAGACGATTTGAACGCGGGTCTGGCGCGGCGAGCTCGCTTAACGGCCCCGCAAGAATTGCACCCTACGCTTGGTCGCGCATGGCAGGGGTGGAGGCCGACATGATCGACTGGCAGCGGATCGACGAGTTGCACGCGGAGATCGGCCCGGACGGGTTCGCCGAGGTTGTCGAACTGTTCCTCGACGAGGTCGAGGCGATCGTGATGCGTCTCAGTACCGCGCCGGATCCGCAGCGCCTCGAGGCCGATCTGCATTTTCTCAAGGGCGGCGCCTGGAATCTCGGTTTCGCCGAATTCGGGGCGCTCTGCCAGGACGGCGAAAGGCGGGCGGCGGGCGGCAATGCCGGCAGCGTCGATGCCGGTCGGATCGTCGACTGCTATTTCGCCTCGAAACAGGCGTTCATGGCCGGCCTCGCCAGCGGCAAGGCCAGCTCTTCGGCCGCCTGATCCCGGCCAGCCGTCAGATCAGGAACGCGGCCAGCGTCTCGTCGTCGGTGATGTCGCGGTAGACGAAGGCCCCCGCATCGAGCTTCTGCTTCAGCACCGCGAAGTTCTCCGCCCGTCTGGTCTCGATCCCGATCAGGACCGAGCCGAAGTTGCGCGCCGATTTCTTCAGGTATTCGAACCGCGCGATATCATCCTCCGGCCCCAACATCTCGAGGAATTCGCGCAACGCGCCGGGGCGTT
>JBFKMA010000133.1:0-6522 GCA_041630175.1 Albidovulum sp. | reverse complement strand
GCATCAGATGCGCGGCGGTTTTTTCGCGGAGGTTCTTGGTCGGGAAGGCGCCGATCTTGGCGGAAAACGGCCCGGACTGGGCGTCCTTGCCGAAAAGCAGCACGCCCTCCAGCCCTTCGATCGTCGCGATCGCGGGCGGGTTGAGCGGCAGGCCGCCGAGCTTCACGCCGGCTTTCGCATCGTTGGCGCCGCTGGAGAGAAGCATTGGCACAAGCGCCGCGAAAAGCTCCGCCTCGCCGCCGAGGAACACCGAGGCGAGGAGTGTTTCGGCATCACAGCCCGCAGGCAGGCCAAACAGCGCCAGCGCCCCGTCGCGGTCGAGCGGCTCGGCGAAACCGTCGCCGTTGCGGCACAGATCGGCGAGAAGCTTCGAGAGATCATCGCCCGTGAACATATCCGCGATGGCATCGACCGCGTCGATGTCGTCGCCCGAGGCAAGCTCCTCGAGGATCTCGCCGCGCATCAGCCGCGCGGCGCGGTCGTCGAGCTCGGAGAAATCCGGCGAGACCCGCGCCTCGAGCGGGAAGCGCTTCAGGAGCGCGGCGCAGAAGGAATGGATCGTCTGGATCTTGAGCCCGCCCGGCGTCTCGATCGCGCGGGCGAAGAGCCTGCGCGCGCGGGCCAGCGTCCCGGCGTCGATCCCGCCTTCGACACCCAACTCGCGCAAGGCGTCGCGCAGGCGCGGCTCGGGCAGCATCGCCCATTCGCCGAGCCGCGCGAAAAGCCGGTTCTGCATCTCGCTCGCCGCGGCCTTGGTATAGGTCAGGCAAAGGATCTTCTGCGGCTCGGTGCCGCCCATCAGGAGCCGCGCCACGCGGTCGATCAGCACCCGCGTCTTGCCCGAGCCGGCATTGGCCGAGAGCCAGGTGGATTGGCCCGGATCGGCGGCGCGGACCTGCGCCTCGCTCGCGTCGTCGCGCCTCATCCGACATCCTCCGGCTCGGGGGGATCGCTCATCTGCCATTCGCCGTGGCGGGCGAGGTGATCGTAATCGCCCTCGCGCCGCGTCTCGAACACGGCGCGGCGCGCGACATAGCCGGTCTCGCGCCGGCGATAGGCGGCGATCAGGGTCTCGAGCCCCGCCCAGGCCGCGTCGATGAGGCCCGGTTCGAACGCGCCGGGCTTGTCGGTGCCGTCGCCGCCGAGATGGATATAGGTCGTGCCGGCGACCTCGCGCGGGCCAAGCTCGGCAAAGCCGCCGCGTTCGGCCATGGCGGCTTCGAGGATGAGCTGCTTGTCGAAGGCCTTCTGCCGCTTGTCGGAGGGTGGCGTGCCGGTCTTGTAGTCGTAGATATGCAGCCGCCCATCGTCGAGCAGGTCGATCCGATCCGGCCTTGCGGTCAAAGTGAAACCGACGTTTTCCAGTGAAACGGAGCCTTTTTTCTCCAAAAGCACCGGCTGTCCGGCCGACTGCCTGTCGGTCTCGGCGGCGATGAAGCGGTCCGCCACCCGCGCGAGCTTGGCGCGCCAGAGGCGCTGGGCGCTGGGCCAGGGGATCTCGGCGGCGAGCACCCGTTCGGCGAGGTGCAGCAGCCGGTCGCGGGCCTCGGCTTCGCTCTCGCCCTCGGGGCGTTCGCGGATGAAGTGTTCGACGATGTCGTGCAGGACCTCGCCGCGCAGCCGCGCGTCGGGCTCGGGCCGCAGCGGGTCGAGCGGCTTCAGCCGCAGGATCGTGCGGGCATAGATCGCATAAGGGTCGCGGATCAGGGTCTGGATGCCGGTCACCGGCAGTTCCTTGGGCCGCACGTCGACCGGCGGCCGCGGCGCGGGGCGGTGCGCGGCGGGAACACGCGGCGCGGCTTCGAGCGCCCCTGCGAGGTCGAGCCAGCGCCGGCCCCGCGCCGTCATCGCGGAAAGCGCGGCCGCGCCGCCCTGGTCGGGCAGGCCGCCCAGCAGATTGGTGAGCCGCGCGAGCCAGCGCGAGGGTACGGTCTCGGCCTCGGCATCGCGGAGCGCGCGCGACAGGATCACCTCGGGTGCGCCGGCCGCCTGCTGGAAGTCATGCGCCGAAAGCCCGACCTGGCGTTCGGGGAGAAGCAGCCCCGCCTTGAGCCGCATCTGCCGCGACAGCCACGGATCGGGCGCCGGCACCGCCGGCCAGATCCCGTCGTTGAGCCCGGCGAGGATCACCAGATCGGCGCCCTGCACCCGCGCTTCCAACGTCCCCAAGATGGCGATCATGGGATGCGTGGCCTCGGCGCGCCGCACGCTGCCGGGCCGGAGCAGCGCCGCCACCAGATCGGCATAATCGCCCGGCCCCATCTCGCCGCCATGAGGCGCCTCGCGGCAGAGCTCCTCCATCACGCGGAAGGCGAGGCCGCCGGCCTCGGCGCGCCACAGCTCGCTCTCCTCGACGCGCCCGCCGGGGCCTGCCGCCAGCGCCGCGGCGAGCGCGAGATGCGCCTCCGCGCAGGTGGAGACCGGCTGCTTGCCAGCGCTCTCGACGCCCGCGAAGGTGGCCGCGACCCAGCCGGCCCAGGCGATCCGCTCCGGCTCGCCCGCCGCTTCGGCCCAGGCCCTGAGCTCGTCACCGGCCGGAAAGGGCGGCCCCTTGCGGCGCAGCTTCAGTTCCAGATCGCGGGTGAAGCGCAGGTGGTTGCCGCGGTCGCCGGCGCCGGTGGCGGTCAGCGGATGCTTCAGGAGCACGAGGAGCGCCTCGGCCGAGAGCATGCGCCCGAAAAGCGCCGCGATATGGCGCAGGAAGCGGCCCGGCGCGGTCTGCGCCAGGGGCTGGCCGGCGCTGTCGTCGGGGCGGATGCCCCAGCGGTCGAGGGCCGCGGTCACCCGCCGCGTCAGCATCCGGTCCGGCGTGATCAGCGCCGCGCGCCGCCCCATCTCTGCCGCCTCGCGCAGGCAAAGCGCGATCGCCAGCGCCTCGGCGCGTTCGGTCGGCGCCTCGATCAGCGTGAGCCGCTCCGTCGCGGGGGCGAGCGGCCCGAGCGCCGTGCCCTCCGCCATCCACTGGTCGGTGACCGGCGCCGGCCGCAGCGCCAGCGACAGGAGCCGGTTGCGCGCGGGATCGGGCGCGGCAGTGTCGCGCCAGGGCCGGATCTGCGCCGGAGTCATTTCCAGGGCCTCGGTCAGCCGCAGGAAGCGGTATTGCGGATGATCCTCGCCCGGCATCTTGCCGGCGCGGAGGCTGGCCCAGGCCGCCTCGGGCATGTCGAAATCGAAGCCGGGCAGCACCACCGCGCCCTGCGGCAGCCGCGCCACCATCTGCAAGAAGAGCTGCGTCGCCCCGCGCGAGCCGGTGGAGCCGGCGATGATCACCGGATCCTGCGGCGGCGCGTCCTGCCAGCGACGGGCCAGCGCATTGATGACCCGGCGCTGACGGGCCTCGGCGTCGGGCGTGGCCCCGGCATCGAAAAAACGCGCCACGATACGGATGAAGGCGAGGCTGCGTTCCCAATGCGCGGCGTGGTTCTCGGCGAGGTCGGGCGCCTCGAGCGCCTCGGGGGCCACGCCCTCGCCCTGCATCTCGTCCATCAGCCGCGCGAGGCTGTCGGCGAGGTCGAAGACCGCGCTGCCCGGCGCGAAATCGCGCTGCCGCGCCACGAGGCCCTCGACGAGCTGCGCCAGTTCCAGCCGCCGCCGGAGCGGCGGGACCGCCGGCGGCAGCCCGGCCAGCGGATCGCGGCCGAGATCGGTGATCAGCCTGAGCCGCGGCAGGAACCGCGCGCCATGCGCGTCGAAGGCGGCGCGGACCGCGCGCAGCATCCGCCCGGTATTGAGGTAGAGCGTGGCCCGCGCCATCGCCTCGGGCGGCTGCCCCGCCATGCGCGCGACGAGGCCCCGGACGAGATGCGCCGGGAAGTCCGCCCCCGGCGGCAGCGCGAAAAGGCGCGGGCCCGGCGCGGGGTCAAACATCGGCGGCCTCGGCCAGAAGCGCCTCGGCCAGCGGGATTGCTTCGGGCCGTCCGACATCGCACCAGCCGCCGTCGTGCACGCAGCCGAAAAGCCGGCCAGCTTCCAGCATCCGGTCCCAGAGCCGGTTCAGCGAGAATGCCGGCTCGGGGATCGCCGCAAGCCCGTCGGGCGAGAGGATCTGCGCGCCGGTATAGACGAAGTCGCGGCCGCGCCCCAGCCGCCCGGAACCGTCGCGGTCGAAATCGCCGGCACCGGTGTGGCCTGTGGCCGCCGCCTTCGGCACCAGCAGCAGCAGCGCGTCCATCCGCGCCGGGTCCCAGGCCGCGCGAAGTTCGTCGAGCGGGTTGGCGCCGGTCCAGACCGCATCGGTGTTGAGCGTGAAGACCGCGCCGGGACCGAGGAGCGGCAGCGCCTGCCTGAGGCCGCCACCGGTGTCGAGGATCGTCTCCGGTTCGGCGGAGAACGCGATCTCGGGACGCGCGGCGAGATGCGCGCGGATCTGTTCGGGTCGGTAATGCAGGTTGGCGACGATCCGCGTGACACCCGCCGCGTCGGCCTGCGCCAGCGCGTGGTCGATGAGCGCCCGCCCGCCGACCTCGATCAGCGGTTTCGGCCGCTCCGCCGTGAGCGCGCGCATCCGCGTGCCGAGACCGGCGGCGAAGAGCATCAGGGCGTCGGGTACTGGCCGCATTGGTCCTTGATCCTTTGGATGCGCGCGGGCGTGGGTTCGGGCAGCGCCGCGCGCACCGTCTCGTGCAGGCTGGCGAGGTCGGGATGCGCGACGCTGCGTTCGAGATAGCCCCAGACCCGGGGCATGTAGTCGAGATAGCCGGGCTTGCCGAAATGCAGCGCGAGGCGGGCGAAGACGCCGAGGATGCGCAGCGCGCGCTGGGCGCCGAGCAGCGCGTAGACCGTGGCGAAACGGGCCTCCTCGGCGCCGGTTGCGGCGAGGTAGCGGCGGATCATCGCGGCCTCGGTTTCGCGCGCCACATCGCGCCGCGCATCCTGCAGCAGCGAGACGAGGTCATAGGCCGGATGCGCGGCGACGGCGTCCTGGAAATCCAGTAGCCCGACGCGCGCTGAGCCGGCGCGGTCGGGCAGCCAGATCAGGTTCTCGGCGTGGAAGTCGCGCAGGCTGGTCACGGTTCCGTCGTCGGCGAGCTGCGCGTAAAGCTCGGCAATCAGCCCGGGCAGCGCATCGGCGGCTTCGTTCGGGTCCGTGCCGATGCCCGGCAGGTACCAGCGGGGGGTGAGCGCGACGAGCTCGGCCAGCGCCGCGACATCGAGCGGCGGAACGAAGGGCGCCGGGGGGTGGCGGTGCAGGTCTGCGAGGAAATCGGTGGCCGCGCAGTAAAGCTCCGGCTCCCGCGACGGCTCGCGGGCGATGAGCCGGGCGAAGAGCGCGTCGCCGAGATCTTCGATGAGCAGGAACCCGGTGCTGTGTTCCTCGGCAAGGATCTCGGGCGCGGAATAGCCGTGCGACAGGAGCCAGCGCGCCATGCGGGTGAAGGCTTCGGTGCTTTCGCCGCGCTCGGGGGCCGCGTCCATCAGCACTGCCCGCTCCGCACCGCGCACCAGCCGCTCGTAGCGCCGGGCCGAGGCGTCGCCGGCGAGCGCCCGGCGATCCGCATCGCCCCATCCGGCGTCGGCGAGGAACCGCGCGGCAAGATCGGCGCGGCCGGTCATGCGGGCCCGGCCCCGTGGCGTGCCAGTTCGGCGAGGATCGGCGCCCAGCGGCGATTCGAGGCGGAAAGCGTCGCGAGACGTGCTTCGCCATCGGATTCGGGCGAAAGCTGCAGGAACAGAGCTTTTTCCGGGCGCGCCGCGCCCAGCCGGTCAGGCCATTCGACAAGGCAGATCGCGCGGTCGAAGGCCTCGTCGAGCCCGAGTTCGAAGACCTCGTCGGGCGCGGTCAGCCGGTAGAGGTCGGCATGCCAGATCTCGACGCCGTCGAGATCGTAGACCTGCACCAGCGTATAGGTCGGCGAGGGCACGTCCTCGGCCCGGTCCTCGGCGGCGAGCCGAGTCTGGATCAGGCTGCGGCAGAAATGCGACTTGCCGGCGCCGATCGGCCCCTCGACCAGCACCACGTCGCCGGGACCGAGCCGCGGCGCGAGCCAGGCGGCGAGCCGCGCCGTGGTCTCGGGCGTGGCGAGGTCGATCCGGACCGGATCGGCGGGAAGGGTGGCGTCGCTCATGCCGCGACTTTTACCCTCCGGGCGGCGGCCCGCAAGGCGATAGCGCGGTTTCAGGCACCGGCATGCGCGGTTTCGGCGGGCAGGGCGTCACGCCGGCCGGAGCGGTGCGTCGCGGGACGCGCCAGCGGCTCGAAACCGACGAGCGTGGCCCCGCGCGGCAGCGGCGCGATGCGGCAGGCCAGCGCCTCGCCGGTGTTGAGTGTGGCCTCGGCCTCCCATTCGGCGCGTTCCTCGATCATCGCCACGAAGTCGCGCACCTCGCCCCAGACCGGCGTCGGCTGCGTCCTTGCCTGCCACAGCCGGACCGATTCGGTGATCGTGACCGCTCCGAGCATCGCGCCTGGCTCCACCATCCTGGAGGCTGCCAGTGAGTTGGGCATTGATATCCCGACGATCTGCTACCATGAGGCCTGCACCGCCAACGGGCTGTGCCGGATTTGTGTCGTGGAAGTGGAAG
>JBFKMA010000132.1:0-6523 GCA_041630175.1 Albidovulum sp. | reverse complement strand
TGCGACCGCATCACCTGCATGAGCTTCGGCAAGCTCCTCGCCGAGGGCAGCCCGGAGCATATCCGCCACCATCCCTCGGTGATCGAGGCCTATCTCGGAGGCGCCCGCCATGTTGCTTGAGCTGCGCGACATCTCGGTGAATTACGGCAAGGTCTCGGCGCTGCGGCGGATCTCGCTCTCGGTGCCCGAAGGCGGCATCGTCACGATCATCGGCGGCAACGGCGCGGGCAAGACCACGACGCTCCGGGCGATGTCGGGCCTCGCCAAGCTCGCCGGCGGCGAGATCTGGTTCGAGGGCGAACGGATCGACACGCTTTCGTCGGACCGGATCGTCGGCCGCGGCATCGCCCATGTCCCGGAAGGCCGGCGCATCTTCCCCGACATGACGGTGGAGGAGAACCTGCGCACCGGCGCCTTCCTGCGCCGCGACCGCGCCGGGATCGAGAGCGATCTCGACAAGGTCTACGCGCGCTTCCCGCGGCTCCGCGAACGGCGCGGCCAGCGTGCCCAGACCATGTCGGGCGGCGAACAGCAGATGCTGGCGATCGGCCGCGCGTTGATGGCGCGGCCGCGGCTCCTTCTGATTGACGAGCCCTCGATGGGGCTCGCCCCGGTGATCGTCGAGGAGATCGCCGTGATCATCGAGGAGATCAACGCCGAGGGCGTGCCTGTGGTGCTCGTGGAGCAGAACGCCGAACTGGCGCTCGACCTTGCCGACCACGCCTATGTCCTCGAAACCGGAAACCTGGCCCTGGAGGGACCCGCCGATGAGCTTCATGGCAACGAACACGTCCGCGCCGCCTATCTCGGCATCTGAGCGCCGCGCCATCGAGCGGCGGCTGGCGCGCGATGCGGGCTGGAGCGCGGCCGATCTGCGCTGGGAACGGCTGAGCGAGGCCGCGATCGGGCATTGGCAGGCGGGGCGGCGCCGGCGTGCGGGCTGGCTGTTCCACCTGGCCTGCTGGCAGGCGCGGCTGGGTTTGCCCCGGCATGACCGGCGGATCGCGACCGGCCTGATCAATCTCGGCATCGTCGCGGGCCCGGGCACCGCACTGGCCAAGCGGCGCTTCGCCGCCGCGAGGCGCGCGTGGGAGGCGGCGACAGGAGACGTGGCGCGAATGCAGGTGCGGCCCCGCAGCCGCTCCTCCCTGTTCCACCTGCGGATGGAGGCGCGTCACCGCGACACCTATCTCGCCAATGCAAGGCGGCGGCTCGACGCGATGGTCCGAGAGACCGGTGACAGCCTGGCCGCGCTGGAGCGGGGCGCGGCACCGGCGCACCGGCACTTCGCGCGCTGGCGCGGCGAGCGACCGGCGACCTTCGACGACCTGCGCAAGCTCCTTTCGGCGTGCCTGTTGATTGTCGATGTCGCGGATCCCGGCATGGCGATGCGGCCAGCGCCGGAGTGACAGGGGGCCTGACTGTCCGGCCTGAATCGACGGGCCGGACCTGTGACCGCAGCGTGCAACGATCGCGGCCAGGTCAAATCAACGCTTGCAGTATGGCGGCCGTCGCCACATCACATCGTCATGTCCAGCGCTTATCCTTCCGACAGCGCCCCTGAGGAGGCGACGACATGAAAAAGCCCACGCCCGAAACCCACGGCTATTCCGGCGGCCGCCTGAACCTGCCCTTCGTCGGCATCGCGACCTTCGGCAAGCGACCCTATGTCGGCGACTGGTCGGAGATCGACGCCGACGTGGCCGTACTCGGCGCGCCCTTCGACTTCGGCACCCAGTTCCGCTCCGGCGCCCGGTTCGGGCCGCGCTCGGTGCGCGAGGCCTCGACGCTGTTCAGCTTCGGCCATGCCGGCGCCTATGACCACGAGGACGATTGCACCTACCTGCCGGCCTCGGTGTGCATCGTCGACATTGGCGACGCCGACATCGTGCATACCGACACGGTGACGAGCCATGCCAACATCAAGGCGGGCGTGAACGCGATCCTCGATGCCGGCGCCTTCCCGGTGGTGATCGGCGGCGATCATTCCGTCAACATCCCCTGCATCGACGCCTTCGAGGGCCGGGGCGACATCCACATTCTCCAGATCGACGCGCATCTCGACTTCGTCGACGAACGCCATGGCGTCCGCTACGGCCACGGCAACCCGATGCGCCGCGCGGCCGAGAAGCCCTATGTCACCGGCCTGACGCAGGTGGGCATCCGCAACGTCTCGTCCACCGCGCGCGAAGGTTACGAGGATGCGCGCCGGATGGGATCGGACATACTCTCGGTGCGGCAGATGCGCGCGCTCGGTCCAGAAGCCGTGATCGAGCGCATCCCGGCCGGTGCGCGGGTCTATGTCACGCTCGACATCGACGGCTTCTGCCCCTCGATCGCGCCTGGCACCGGGACGCCGAGCCATGGCGGCTTCCTGTATTACGAGGTTCTGGAGATGCTTCAGGCACTTGCCAGGCGCAACGAGGTGGTGGGCATCGACCTCGTGGAAGTGGCGCCGGACTACGATCCGAGCGACAGCACCTCGATCCTTGCCGCGCAGGTTCTGCTGAACTTCCTCGGCTTCGTGTTTCACGCCCGCGCAGAACGGGCCAAGCCATGACCGCTTTTGCCAGCAGCCTTCCAGGCGAGTTGCCCTTGCGTCAGCTTCGCTACTCTTGCTAGGCAGTGTCTGCCCGCGGGCATTGACCTCAGCAGACCACAGGAATCGACCGACGTGCTTGACCTTGCCGATGTGCGGGCCGCTCTGGCGGCCACCTATGACCTGCGGCCGTCCCTCGAGGCGGCCGAAGCGACCCGTGACATCCATGCGAAGATGGAGCGCGTGGTGCCCTTCGCCGACTGGGCGCGGCACGCGCCCTACGTGCTCGCGATCAACCGGCTCAAGGCCGAGCGCAATGCGGTGATTCTTGCCCACAACTACATGACGCCCGACATCTACCACGGCGTCGCCGATGTCGTGGGCGACAGCCTGCAGCTCGCCGTCGAGGCGACCAGGGTCGAGGCCGAGGTCATCGTGCAATGCGGCGTGCATTTCATGGCCGAGACCTCGAAGATCCTCAATCCGTCGAAGACCGTGCTGATGCCCGACATGGAGGCCGGCTGCTCGCTCGCCGAGGCGATCACGCCCGCCGGCATCGACGAGATGCGCGCCCGCTTCCCCGGCGCGCCGGTGGTGAGCTACGTCAACACCACGGCGGCGGTGAAGGCGGCATCCGACATCTGCTGCACCTCGGCCAATGCCGCGCGGATCGTCGCGGCGATGGACAGCGACACCGTGATCATGACGCCCGACAAGTACCTCGCCCAGAACGTCGCCCGGCAGGTGCCGCAGAAGCGCATCGTCTGGTGGGACGGCGCCTGCATCGTCCATGAGCGCTTCTCCGCCTCCGACCTGCGCGAGTTCCGCGAGTTCCAGCCGGACACCACGATCATAGCCCATCCCGAATGCCCGCCCGATGTCGTGGCCGAGGCGGATTTCTCCGGCTCGACCGCCGGCATCATCGACTTCGTCGAGCGTCACCGGCCGGCGAAGGCGCTCCTGGTCACCGAATGTTCGATGGCCTCGAACATCGCCGACTCGCTGCCCGAGGTCGAGTTCGTCGGCCCCTGCAACATGTGCCCCTACATGAAGCGCATCACGCTGGAAAAGATCCTCTGGTCGCTGCACACGATGATGACGCCGATCGAGGTCGATCCGGGCATCGCGGACCGCGCCCGGCTTGCGGTCGAACGCATGATCGACCTGTCGCGGAAACCCGCCGCATGATCCTTGCGACCGGGCGGGTGATCATCGTCGGCGCGGGCCTTGCCGCGCTGTCGGCGGCACTGCGGCTCGCGCCTCATCCCACGCTCGTCGTCTCACCCGAACCGCTCGGCACCGGCGCCAGCTCGGCCTGGGCGCAGGGCGGCGTGGCCGCGGCGATGGACGCGGAGGACAGCGTCGCCGCCCACGCCGCCGACACGATCCGCGCCGGCGCCGGCATCGTCGATGAAGCGGTCGCGACCCTCGTGACCGCGCTCGCGCCCGACCATGTGCGCGACCTCACGCGGCTCGGCGCCCCGTTCGACCGCGGCCACGGCGGGAGCTATCTGATGTCGCGGGAGGCGGCGCATAGCTGGTCGCGCGTGGTGCGGATCCAGGGCGACCAGGCCGGGCGCGAGATCATGCGGACGCTGATCCGTGCGGCGCGGGCCGAACCGGCGATCCAGATCCTCGAAGGCGTCACCGCCGCGCGTCTCGAACACCAGGCCGGCCGGGTCACCGGCGTCTGGATCACGCGCGCCGAGCCGCCGTCGGCGCAGATCCTCGTCCGCGGCCCGGCGGTTCTCCTCGCGGCGGGTGGCGCGTCGGGCCTCTACGCCGTGACGACCAACCCGCCCGCGATCCGCGGCGAGGCGCTCGGCATGGCCGCCCGCGCCGGCGCGGTGATTGCGGATGCCGAGTTCCTGCAATTCCATCCGACCGCGATCGCCACCGGCGAAGACCCCGCGCCGCTCGCGACCGAGGCGCTACGCGGCGAGGGCGCCATCCTCGTCAATGCCGAGGCCAAGCGTTTCATGGCGGCCCTGCATCCCGACGCCGAACTCGCCCCCCGCGACATCGTCGCCCGCGCGATCCATGCCGAGGAACGCGCTGGGCGCCGGCCGGCGCTCGACACGCGGGGCGTGCTCGGCGGCCCATTGACCGAGCGCTTTCCCGCCGTGGCCGCAGCCTGCGCCCGCGCCGGGATCGACCCCGCCTCGGAACCGATTCCGGTCACCGTCGCCGCGCATTACCACATGGGCGGGGTCGCGACCGATACCTGGGGCCGGACCTCGCTGGCCGGGCTCTGGGCCTGCGGCGAGGCGGCCTGCACCGGGCTGCATGGCGCGAACCGGCTGGCCTCGAACGGGCTTCTCGAAGCGCTTGTCGTCGCCGGCCGCGCCGCCGAGGACATTGCCGGCACGCTCGGCCCGATCCGCGCGGCGGCGATGGTGGAGCCGCAATTCGCCCCCGGCGGCGCCGGCGCGGACGCCGAGGCCGTGGCGGCGCTCCGGCAGGTCATGACCGCGCAGGTCGGCGTGCTGCGTGATGCCGACGGCCTGTCGCGCGCGCTCGCCCGGATCGGCGAACTCGAAGCCGCCGCCCCGCCCTCCGACGCATATTCCAACATGCTCGCCTGCGCCCGGATGATCGCCACCGCCGCACTTCTGCGCCGCGAAAGCCGCGGCGGCCATTTCCGCACCGATTTTCCTCAAACCGACCCGGCTCAGGCAAGCCGCTCGCGGCTGACGCTCGCGGCGGCGCTGGCGGCCGCACCCAAGACGGAACCTGCCTGATGCTGCCTGATCTCATCCTCGAACCCCTCGTGCGCGCGGCCCTCGTCGAGGATCTCGGGCCGATGGGCGACGCCACCTGCCGCGCGCTGATCCCGGCGGACCGCAGCGCCACGGCCCGACTCAATGCGCGCGACCAAGGCGTCGCCTCCGGCCTCCGCATCGCCGAGATGGCTTTCCGGCTCATCGACCCCGCCCTCGCGATCGAACGCCATGCCGCCGACGGCGACCGGATCGCGGCGGGTGCAGCACTCCTGACCGTCTCGGGCAGCGCCGCCGCGATCCTGATGGCTGAGCGGGTCGCGCTGAACTTCGCCGGCCGGCTTTCCGGCATCGCGACGCTGACCGCGGCCTTCGTGGCCGAGACCCGCGGCACGCGCGCCCGCATCACCTGCACCCGCAAGACCACGCCGGGCCTGCGCGCGGTGGAGAAGGAGGCGGTCCGCCACGGCGGCGGGTCGAACCACCGCTTCGGGCTTTCCGACGCGATCATGATCAAGGACAACCACATCGCCGCCTCCGGCGGCATCCGCGCCGCGCTCGCCGCGGCCAGGGCGGCGCGGTCGCACATGATGCGGATCGAGGTGGAGGTCGACACGCTCCGGCAGCTCGAAGAGGTGCTGGCCGAGGGCGGCGCCGATGTCGTCCTGCTCGACAACATGAGCACCGAGGACATGGCCCGCGCGGTCGAAATGGTGCGTGGCGGCGTCGTTCTGGAGGCCTCCGGCAACATGCGGCTCGACCGCATCGCGGCGGTGGCGGCGACCGGCGTCGACTACATTTCCGTCGGCGCGCTCACCCATTCGGCGCCGGTCCTCGACCTCGGCCTCGACATGTGACGGCCCCCTCACCGGGTCAAAGTCACCGTCCGGATAGATCTGGACAGAACCAATTGGCTCCGTGACCACAGGTGCCGGATCGCCGTCGGAGCAGTTCGTCGACCTTGGTTGATTTCGCAGTCCGAGATGCGGGCGATGGTGTCGGCGGGCATTGTCATGTCGATCGGCGCGACAATGCCGGCTGCTACGCGATTGGCTTGGGCTTTTTGGGTTGCTGCCAGGAGGGTGCAACCCGCGGCAACGAGTCGGTGCTGTCCATGCAGCAGGTGCACTGCAGCCGATGTCTGTTTTCGACGCACGCATTTTCACGAGCGGTATGCTGGGAAAAATGGCGGGAAAAACTTCGAATCCGTCAAAGTTTCCCATAGGGTTTATGGCTTTATCGAGAAGCCTTGGTGGAGCAGAGG
>JBFKMA010000131.1:0-6590 GCA_041630175.1 Albidovulum sp. | reverse complement strand
GTCACGCTCAGCCACGAACCGTCGAACGGCGACATTACCGGAAACCTCGGACCGACCGACGGCTTCACCAGCGCCGGGGCAGCCATCGTCTACACCGCCGGCAGCATGAAGATCACAGGCGGCGTGCGTTATCTGGACATCGGTGGCGCGACCACGAGAATCGGCGCGAATTTCGAGGACAACAGCGGCGTCGCCGCAGGCGTGCGCATTGCCTACAATTACTGAGATCTTCTGACAGACCAGCGCGCGGCCCCTCCCCACGGCGGGGCCGTTCGCGTGTCAGGAGTACGGGCCGGCCGCGCTCTGAGTCCGACGGAGGCATACTCCCGTGGTTTTCTCGCCGAACGGGTCCGGGTTCGCAGATTCCGCGTGAAAACCCGACGGCTTGCGGTTAGGAGCATGTCCGACAACGCAGGATGCAAAGATGATCTACGAAACGGCAGAGGAATGGCGGGCGGCCGAGCGCAAGCGCGTGCTCGTCTTCGGGATGTCCGGTCTCGGCAAGACCCATATCGCCAACCTCTTGCGCGCGAGCGGTGAGTGGTTCCACTACTCGATCGATTACCGCATCGGCACCCGCTACATGGGCGAGCACATCGCCGACAACTTCAAGCGCGAGGCGATGAAGGTGCCGCTTCTGCGCGAACTCCTGATGTCGGACAGCGTGCACATCACCTCCAACATCACCTTCAACAACCTCGCGCCGCTGTCGACCTATCTCGGCAAGCCCGGCGACCCCGCGAAGGGCGGCCTGCCCTTCGCCGAATACATGCACCGCCAAGGCCAGCACCGCACAGCCGAGATCGCGGCGCTGCTCGACACCGCGCATTTCATCGAGCGCGCCTATGACCTTTACGGCTACGCCCATTTCATCTGCGATTCCGGCGGCTCGATCTGCGAGGTGGTCGATCCCGACAACCCCGAGGATCCGGTCCTCTCGGCGCTCGCGAAATCGGCGCTCCTGGTCTGGATCAAAGGGTCGGAGGCGCATACCGGGGAACTGATCCGCCGCTTCGACCGCGCGCCGAAGCCGATGTATTACCAGCCGGAATTTCTCCAGGCGGCCTGGGCGGAATACCTGAACGACAGGAAAGTCACGGAAGCCGAGGTCGACCCGGACGCCTTCGTGCGCTGGACCTATGCGCGCGCGCTGGCGCACCGCCAGCCGCTCTACGAGGCGATGGCAAGGAACTGGGGGGTGAGCGTCACCGCCGAGGAGGTCGCCACCATCCGGACGCCCGCGGATTTCGAGGCCCTCGTCGCCCGTGCCCTTGAGGCGCGCGGCTGATCCGACTATCTCGGCTGTCTGACAGGAGAAACCCGATGCCCATCACCCTGCCCGAGACGCTGCCCGCCTTCGACGTTCTGTCGCGCGAGGGCGTCATGGTGATGTCGCCGGACCGCGCCGCGCATCAGGACATCCGGCCCTTGCGGATCGGGCTCCTGAACCTCATGCCGAAGAAGATCCAGACCGAGAACCAGTTCGCCCGGCTGATCGGTGCGACGCCCCTGCAGATCGACTTCCAGCTCATCCGGATGAGCGAGCACAAGACCCGCAACACCGCGGCCGAGCACATGGCCGCCTTCTACCGCCCCTTCCAGGAGGTCAAGCACGAGAAGTTCGACGGCCTCGTCATCACCGGCGCGCCGATCGAGCATATGGAGTTCGAAGAAGTCACCTACTGGGACGAGCTCTGCGAGGTCATCGACTGGACCCAGACCAACGTGCATTCCACCTTCGGCGTCTGCTGGGGCGGCATGGCGATGGCCTACCGCCTGCACGGCGTGAAGAAATACATGCTCGACCACAAGGCCTTCGGCTGCTTCCGCCACCAGAACCTCGCGCCGGCCTCGCCCTACCTGCGCGGCTTCTCGGACGATTTCGTGATCCCCGTGAGTCGTTGGACCGAGGTGAAGCAGGACGAGGTCGATGCCGCCCGGGGGCTGAGGACGCTTCTCGGCTCCGACGAGGTCGGGCCCTGCCTGATCGAGGATGCCTGCCACCGCGCGCTCTACATCTTCAATCACTTCGAATACGATTCGGGCACGCTGAAGGAGGAATACGACCGCGACGTGTCGAACGGCACGCCGATCAACGTGCCCATGAACTATTACCCCGACGACGATCCTTCAAAGCCGCCGCTCAACCGCTGGCGCAGCCACGCGCATCTCCTCTACGGCAACTGGATCAACGAGATCTACCAGTCGACGCCTTTCGAGCTGAACGCGATCGGCACCTGACGGCACGCGCCGGAGCGCATTGCGCGGCCCGCGGCGATGGTCATACTGGTCCGGAACCCGTCAGGAGGCATCCATGGCCAAGTCCGACACGCAGGAACCGCCGGCGATCCCCTTCGTGGGCGACATCACGCGATACCTCGAAACCGAGGCGCCGGAGGCGGTCCGCAAGGCCATCCGCAAGGCCGACAAGGACGACATCCTTTCGGGAACCTATCCCTATGAGCGCGAAATGCGCGGCAAGGACTATGCCAGGCAGATGCAGGCGCTCCAGGTCGAGCTGGTGAAGATGCTGCACGACCTGCGCGCGACGGGAAGGCGGCTCTGCGTCCTCTTCGAGGGCCGCGACGCCGCTGGCAAGGGCGGCACGATCGAGCGGCTGCGCGAGAACCTCAATCCGCGCTCGGCCTATATCGTGGCGCTGCCCAAGCCGACCGAGCGCGAGGCGAGCCAGTGGTATTTCCAGCGCTACATCGACCGGCTGCCGGCGGCGGGCGAGATCGCGCTCTTCGACCGCTCCTGGTACAATCGCGGCGTGGTGGAGCATGTCTTCGGCTTCTGCACGCCACCGCAGCGGAAGCTCTTCTTCCGCCAGTTGCCGGATTTCGAGCGGATGATCGTCGACGAGGGCATCACGCTCGTGAAGCTCTGGCTGAACGTCGGCCGCGCCGAGCAGCTAAGGCGGTTCCTGAAGCGCGAACGTGATCCGCTGAAGCAGTGGAAGCTCAGTTGGATCGACGTCGAGGGCCTGAAGAAGTGGGACGCCTATACCGACGCGATCCGCGAGACGCTTGCGAAGACGCATTCCGAGCACGCGCCCTGGACGGTGGTCCGCGCCGACGACAAGCCTCGCGCCCGGATCGCCGCGATCCAGACGGTTCTCGGCCGTGTCGACTATGCCGGAAAATGCGCCGAGGCCATCGGCGAAGTGGACCGCAGGATCTGCGGCGGGCCCGGGATTCTCGATGCCTAAGCAGGGATACCATCACGGCGATCTGCGCCGCGCGCTCGTCGAGGCCGCGCTGACGCTGATCGAGAAACAGGGGCCGCAGGGCTTCACGCTGTCGGACGCGGCGAAGTCGGCCGGCGTCACGCCCGCCGCGGTCTACCGCCATTTCGCCGGGCGCGACGACCTCATCGCCGAATGCGCGCGGCAGGGGTTCGAGATCTTCGCCGACCTGATGGACCACGCCTATAACGACGGCAAGCCGACCGCGCTCGCGGCGTTCGAGGCCACGGGCCGCGCCTATCTCGCCTTCGCGCGCAAGTTCCCCGGCCACTACATGGCGATGTTCGAAAGCGGCATCTCGCTCAATGCCAATCCCGACCTCGCCCGCGCCTCCGAACGCGCGCGGCTGGTCTTCTCGCGCGCCGCCGAAGCGCTGTCGCGGCATATCCCCGAGGGCAAGCGCCCGCCCGCCTCGATGTTCTCGGCCCATATCTGGGCGATGAGCCATGGCGTGGTCGAGCTCTTCACCCGCGGCAAGCCCGGCGCCCGCGCCCCCTTCCCGCCCGAGGAGCTTCTGGAGACCGGCATCGGCATCTATCTGCGCGGGCTCGGACTCGTGCCGCCCGACGAGTGAGGGCCATGCCTGCTGCGATCTTTTGCCGCTTGCAGGCCCGCGCCGGCGCGGATTAGGCAGGCGCATGGAAGTCACCGCCCCCCTTCCCGACTATTCGCATCGTGCCCGGCGCAATGTCGTGGTGCTGATCGTCGCGCAGGCAGTGCTCGGCGCGCAGATGCCGATGATCGCCACCGTGGGCGGGCTGGCCGGGCAGATGCTGACGCCCAACCCGTGCTGGGCGACGCTGCCGATCTCGATGATGGTGCTCGGTTCGATGCTGACGGCGACGCCCCTGTCCGCGCTGATGGCCCGGTTCGGCCGACGCGCGGGGTTCTGGGTCGGCACGACGGGCGGCGCGGCCGGGGGCGCGGTCGGCGCGCTGGGGCTTCAGGCGGGGTCGTTCCCGCTGTTCCTGCTCGGCTCGCTCCTGACCGGCATCTACATGTCGGCGCAGGGCTTCTACCGCTTCGCCGCCGCCGATACCGCCTCCGAGGCGTTCCGTCCCAAGGCGATCTCCTGGGTGATGGCGGGGGGGCTGTTCTCGGCCATCGTCGGCCCGCAACTGGTCAAGGCCACGAGCGAGGCAATGCCCGTGAACTTCCTCGGGACCTACCTGTCGGTCGTGGTCCTGAACATTCTCGGCGCGACGCTTTTCCTGTTTCTCGACATCCCGAAGCCGCCGAAACCCTCCCACGCCACGAGCGCCGGACGCAGCCGCGCCGAGATGCTCCGCGATCCGACGATCGTCGTGGCGATCGTCTGCGCGACGGTAAGCTACGCGCTCATGAACCTCGTCATGACCTCGACGCCCCTGGCCGTCGTCGGCTGCGGCTTCGAAGAGGGCGACGCGGCCGACATCGTGTCCGGCCATGTGCTGGCGATGTTCATCCCCTCGTTCTTCACCGGCCATCTGATCGCCCGCTTCGGTGCGCCGAAGATCATCGGCACAGGCCTCGCGATCCTCGCCGCCGCGGGGGCCGTCGCGCTGTCTGGCGTCGCGCTCGAACAGTTCTTCTTCGCGCTGGTCCTTCTCGGCATCGGCTGGAACTTCGGCTTCATCGGCGCGACCGCGCTCCTGGCCACGGCCCATGCGCCGGAGGAACGCGGCCGCATCCAGGGCATCAACGACCTTTTCGTCTTCGGCGGCGTGACGGTGGCCTCGCTCGCCTCCGGCACGTTGCTGAACTGTTCGGGGAACGGCGTGGTCGCCGGCTGGCAGGCGGTGAACATCGCGATGCTGCCGTTCCTCGTCCTCGCGGGCGGGTCGCTGATCTGGCTGGTGCTCAGGCCGCGGGCGGCGTGACAGGCGGGGGCGGTTCAGAACCGGCCGAGAAGCGCGCAGGCGAGGAGGCTCCAGCGGCGCGCGAGGTCCGACCGGTCGAGCGTGCCTGATGCGACAAGCGCGGGGTTGCGCTCCGCCTGCCTGAGAAGAGCCGATGCGCCCGCCCCCGGCCAGAGCGCCGGGCGGATGGCGCGCGGGATGGACGCGGCGGCAGCGCGGGCGCGGGCGATGCGGGCGCGGCCTTCGGCGGCGAGCGCGGCGAGCGCCTCGGGGCGGCCGTCGACGAAGGGAATGCGGCCGCGGGCCTCGAGTGCCGCCGCGGCGCGAAGCCACTGCGCGAGCCCTGCCCCCCAGGCGAAGTCGCGGACCGGAGCCTCGGCGGCGTCGGCCGCGCCGAGCGCGCGGGCGGCGGCCCACATCAGGTTGCCGGAGGTCGCGTCGAGATAGGCGTCGAAGGCGGCGCGGTCCTCGAACGCCTCGCGCCAGCAATCCCAGCGGCGCGCCTCGGCGAGGCCGGTAAGGAGCCCCGCGAGAGCCTGATCGCGAGCCAGGGGTGGCGCCAGCGCCTCGGCCACCGGATGGCCCGGCCGCAGCCGCCCTTCTGCGAGGCCGGCGATCGTGTCGATCCACCATTGCAGCCGCATCTCGGCCACCATCGGCTCGGCCGAGGCCCAGGGCGCGCGCGCAATCTCCAGGTTCGCGGCGTAGAGCGGCCAGAGCCGGTCGCGCAGGGCCGCCGGCGCGGCCATGGTCGCGGCGAAACGTTCCGGATCGCCTTTCTCGACCAGTTCGGCGCAGGCGCCGAGGCTCACGCCGCCTCCGCCCCGTCATGGACGAGCTTCCAGATGATCGCGTCCAAAAGCGCCTCGAAACTCGCATCGACGATGTTCGGGCTCACCCCGACCGTGGACCAGCGGTGGCCGGCGCTGTCCTCGCTGTCGATGATGACGCGGGTCACGGCCTCGGTTCCGCCCTGCGTGATCCGGACCTTGAAGTCGACGAGCTTCATGTCGTCGATAGCGGCCTGATAGGGGCCGAGATCCTTGGCGAGCGCCTTGGCGAGCGCGTTGACCGGGCCGCGGTCGGAGCCGGTCTCGTCCATCGACTCCGAGACCGAAAGCATCTTCTCGCCGCCGATCTTCACAACCACGACGGCCTCCGACAGCGTGACCATGCGGTTGTATTTGTTCTTGCGCCGCTCCACCGTCACCCGGTAGCGCTTGACCTCGAAGAACGCGGGCAAAAGCCCGAGTTCGCGCCGCGCCACCAGCTCGAAGGACGCCTGCGCGCCGTCATAGGCATAGCCCTGGTCCTCGCGCGCCTTGACGGCTTCGAGGATGCGGGCAAGGCGCGCATCCTTCGGATCGACCTCGATCCCGGCCGCGGCAAGGCGCGCGCGCAGGTTCGACTGGCCGGCCTGGTTCGACATCGGGATCACCCGCTCGTTGCCGACAAGCGCGGGGTCGATATGTTCGTAGGTCGTCGGGTCCTTCAGGATGGAGCTG